>CAJYRU010000179.1 GCA_913777295.1 uncultured Sphingomonas sp.
GGAACGTGACAGCCATCCCCGGTCACCCCCTCGCCCCGCGCGGCGACGCGCACGATCACATCGTCATCGCTCAACGACATTCGGCGATCGCCTGTCCGAGATGATCGATCAGCGCGTCCGCCACGAATGCCGGCCCGGCAAGCCGTGCGGCGCGGCTATGCAGCCACACCGCCTGCGCCGCCGCCCGTTCACCGCCGGGACGCAACCGGGCAGCAAGAATACCGGCCAGCACGTCGCCGGTGCCAGCGGTCGACAGCCAGGACGGCGCATCGGGAGAAACGACGACGTTGCCGTCGAGGGAAGCGATCACGGTGTCGGGGCCTTTGTGAACGATGGTCGCGCGGGCCTTTAGCGCAGCTTCGGCAGTCCGGTCGATCTTGTTACCGCCATTCGCGCCGAACATGCGGTCGAACTCGCCGCCATGGGGGGTGAGGAAGGTCGGTGCGGTGCGGGCGGCAATGCGGTCGACCCCTGCCTCGCCGAGCAGCGAAAGGGCATCGCCATCGATCACCAGCGGCGCGGCGCAGGCAAGCGCGGCGTCGATCAGGCGCGTGGCCGCCTGATCGCGACCCAGCCCCGGGCCGACCAGGACCGCCGCCAGCCGGTCATCCGCCAGCAAAGCCTGCGGATCCTCCAATGTCCGGCGGACGAGCGCATCTGGGCCACCCTGCCCCGCTGCGTCGCCGGCCAGAACGACATAGCCCGCCCCCGCCGCCAGGGCCGCATGGGCGGCGAGCCGCGCCGCGCCGGGCATAGTGCCGGCAAGGACCGTGACCAGGCCGCGGCTGTATTTATGGGCGTCGCGCGCCGGCGGGGCGATTACCGGGCGGGTGATCGTATGCGGCGTGGTCGGGAGCGGCAGATCGAGACGGTCCAGCAGGACATGCCCCATGCGTGCGACGTGCCGACCGACGACATGGGCGGGCTTCAACGCACCCAGCGCAATGGTGACGTCAGCGCGACCGGCACCGGCGAAATCCCGTTCCGCGTCGGCATCGATCCCACTGGGCAGGTCGATCGCAATGACGAAGGCGT
This sequence comes from uncultured Sphingomonas sp., assembly GCA_913777295.1. GTDB lineage: Bacteria > Pseudomonadota > Alphaproteobacteria > Sphingomonadales > Sphingomonadaceae > Sphingomonas. Next base: position 1,036 of record CAJYRU010000179.1, read on the forward strand.
CGCTGGTCAGCCGCGTCAATTCCCCGGCGATGCCGGCTTCCAGCGGCCGTGACAGTCCGATGCCGAACAGGCCGTCGACGACCACCGGGCGCGGTGACGCATCGGCAAGTTCGACGACCGGACCGGACCATGAAGCGCGCATCCGGGCGGCCGCACCTTGCCCGTGTCCCGGTAACGCGGCAACGACGACATCGCAACTCCATTCCCGCAGAAACCTAGCCGCAACAAAGGCATCTCCGCCATTATTGCCAGGACCTGCCAAGACGAGGATGGGCCGTCCGAACGCGAAACGGCTTGCTTCGCGCGCAATCGTCCGCCCTGCCCGCTCCATCAAAACGTCCTGTGCGACGCCAGAGGCGAACGCCGCATTTTCCGCCCGACGCATTGCCGCACTGTTCAGGATCGGCGCGTCCGCCGGGAACAGCGTCATCGCGCGACGGGGCCGACCGTGGCGGGCAGGCGATAGCGGGCGCCGCCGATCGCGACCTCGATCCGGTTGTCGCCAACGACGGTAACCTTCGCCGCCTCCGATCCGTCGGCCGCGATCACGCCCCGCCCGTCGCGCGCGATGCGCAGCCGATGGAATCCGCCATCGGGCTGACGCAGGGTCAGCAACGTGCCTTCTGCATCGACAGTCTGCTCGATCGTGCAGTCCGCCGCGAATGGAGCAGCTTCACCCACGGCGCATTCTATCCGCCCGGCGTCATCGGCGGCGGCGCGCTGCTCGGACTCGATATTGGCGAGTATGGCGGGGTCGGGCCTGCGATCGCACGCGGCCAGCAGCAATAAGGTCGTCAAAAGCAGGCGCTTGTCGAGTCCGGTCATGGCGGATCGATACCACAGCGCATCAAAACAGTATCCCCGCATGTGCGAAGATCCAGCGCCGCGAGCGTTACACTCGGTTGCTTCGGATCTTCGCCCCTACGCGGATACCGCGCGAACGCCCGAACGCGTCAGATGTCGGCGTAGACGTGCCGCTCCGCCTTCGCGCCCGGATGCGTCACCGCACCCTGATAGGCCGGGCCGACCGTCGTCGAATAACGCCACAGCGCGCCCGACTGATAGTCGTTCACACGCGGCTGCCACTTCGCGCGGCGCTCGGCCAGCACATCCGCGGCGACGTCGAGGTCGATCGTGCCGGCATCGGCGTCGATGGTGATGATGTCGCCATCCTCGACCAGCGCGATCGGGCCGCCTTCGGCCGCTTCGGGACCGACATGACCGATGCAGAACCCGCGCGTCGCGCCCGAGAAGCGCCCGTCGGTGATGAGCGCGACGCTCTCCCCCATGCCCAGGCCATAGAGCGCGGCGGTGGTCGACAGCATCTCGCGCATCCCCGGACCGCCCTTTGGCCCTTCATACCGGATGACGATGACCGACCCTTCCGTGATGCTCCGCGCCTCGACGGCGGCGAAGGCGTCCTCTTCGCAATCGAAAACGCGGGCGGTGCCGGTGAACTGGAGGCGCTTCATGCCGGCGACCTTCACGATCGCACCATTGGGCGCCAGCGTCCCGCGCAGGCCGACGACGCCGCCTGTCGGCGTGATCGGTGTCTTGACGTCGTAGATGACCTTCTGGTCGGGGTTCCACGTCACTTCGTCGATATTCTCGCCCAGCGTCTTGCCGGTGACGGTCATGCAGTTGCCGTCGAGCAGGTCGTTGGCAAGCATCGTCTTCATCAGCATGTAGACGCCGCCGGCCTCGTACATGTCCTTGGCGACATACTTACCGCCGGGCTTGAGGTCCGCGACGTAAGGCGTTGATTTGAAAGCCTCCGCCACGTCAAACAGATCGAAGTCGATCCCGGCTTCCGATGCCATCGCCGGCAGGTGGAGGGCGGCATTGGTCGAGCCGCCGGTCGCCGCCACGACGCGCGCGGCGTTGATGAAGGCGGCACGCGTCGCGATGTCGCGCGGGCGCAGGTTCAAACGGACAAGCTCCATCACCTGCTTGCCGGCAGCGATCGCGATCTCCTCCCGGCTGCGATAGGGGGCGGGCACCATGTTGGAATTCGGCAGCGACAGGCCGATCGCTTCGCCGACACAGGCCATGGTGTTGGCCGTGAACTGGCCGCCGCAGGCGCCGTGCCCCGGGCAGGCGACCTTTTCGAGCGCGGTCAGGTCGTGCAGCGGACAGGTGCCGGCAGCATAACGGCCGACCGCTTCGAATACGTCGACCACGGTCACATCGCGGTCCTCGAATCGGCCGGGGAGGATCGACCCGCCATAGACGAAGATCGACGGCACATTCAGGCGCAGCATCGCCATCATCATGCCCGGCAGCGACTTGTCGCAGCCGGCAAAGCCGACCAGCGCGTCATAGCAATGGCCCCGCACCGACAATTCGACCGAGTCGGCGATGACTTCACGGCTGACGAGCGAGGATTTCATCCCCTGATGGCCCATGGCGATGCCGTCGGTAACGGTGATGGTGTTGAACCGGCGCGGCATCCCGCCGCCGGCCACCACGCCCTCGCGCGCGGCATCGGCCTGGAAATCGAGCGTCGTGTTGCACGGTGCACTGTCGTTGCCGGCCGAGGCGAGCGCCACGAAGGGCTTGGCAATGTCCTCTTCGGCAATGCCCATCGCGTAATAATAGCTGCGATGCGGCGCGCGTTCGGGGCCGACGGAAACATGACGGCTGGGCAGCCGCGACTTGTCGAAATTCTGGGTCATGGCGACAGCCTATTGCGCGGGGCGACGCTCCAGCGCAAGTCCATTGCGCACCGCGGCGATCATTCGGGTAAGGACCGCACACCAGTGCGCGACTCCCGCCGGGTCGGCGATCAGGTCGTTGCGAACCTCGACCGACAGCGACGCAATGCCCTGCCCCTCGGCATGACGATCCAGCGTCGCGTTGAGGATGCGGCCCGAATAGGGTTGCTGGTCGCCGGTCGTCATGCCCTCTGCGCGCAGGAAGTCGATGGCGATGCGGGCGGCGCGGTCGTCGCGGCCATAGAGGATGCCGGCCTCCCACGGGCGCGGCGAACCGCCGGTTTCGAGGGCGGGCGTGAAACTGTGGATCGCGACGATCAGGCGCGGGCGGTCGCGGCGCACCTGGTCACGGATCGCACGATGATAGGGCGCGTGGAAGCGGGCGATACGATCCGCGCGGTCGGCACCGACATTGGCGGGAATGGCATGACCATCGGAGACTTCGGGGATCAGGCCGGGATGATCGCTCTGCCGGTGCAGGTCGATCACCAGCCGCGACACGGCGCCGAGGATCGCCGGTGCATCGAGTTCGGCCGACAGCGCGCGGGTCAGTGGGCCTGCACCAATGTCGACGCCGACGTGCAGCGACAACAGGTGTGCCGGAATGGCAATGTCGTCCGGCACCCATGCAGAGGCGTGATCGCACAGCAGCAACAGGTCGGTGTCGGTTCCGGGCAGGTGATCGGCAGCGAGCATTTCAGAACTCCGGTGGTCGGCGGCCGTGAAAGGCGGCCAGCCCCTCGGCCAGTTCGGCGCCCCCGAATGCCGCGTCGAACCGGGCTTCGCCGCCGGTCACGCCATCGATGGCGAGCTTGAGGCCCCGCACCGCGCCGGGGGCGTTGGCAGCGATGCGCGTGGCCAGCGCCTGTGCATCGCCGCCCCGCTGCTGGGTTAGGCCGATGGCGAAGGCTTCGTCCGCATCGATCGCGTCGCCGGTATAGAACAGCCGCGCCGCCTGCCCCCGCCCGACCGCCGCGACCAGCCGCGCGACATCGGCCGGGGGATAGAGGATACCCAGCCGCGCCGGCGGAATGGCGAAGCGCGCACCGTCGCCCGCGACGATCATATCGCACGCCAGCGCGAGTGCGACCGCCGCGCCGAAGCAGCCGCCATCGACGGCCGCGATGACCGGCATCGGCAGGCGGGCCACGCCCTCGATCGCGGCGGAAAGGCTTTCGCGGAACAGCGTGCGACGAGCCGGATCGCGCTGCAGCCCGCCAAACTCGGCAATGTCGGCCCCGGCCGAAAAGACGCCCGGTTCGCGGGATGCGATCACGACGGCACGCGCGTCGGACACGGCCAGATCGGCGACGTGCGCCGCCAGTTGCTGCCAACCGGCGATCGGCAGGGCGTTGCGCGCGCTACCCCGCGCCAGCCACAGCGTCGCAACTGCGCCGTCGCGGGTGAAATCGATCATGCCGGGAAAGTGGGCGGCGTCCGAAGAGACCGCCCACGGACGATCCGCTCCCGGCGTTTGATCCGCGAGATTGCCGTCGCAAGCATCGCGCCAATCGGCCGACCCAGAGGCAGCAACACCCGGATGGATCGAATCGGGACGAGCGACTGTCACGCGAGTGCCGTTTCGAGACACCACCAGTCCGGCTGGGCGGCCCGGATCGTGGTGGCCGCCGCCGCGCAATCTTTCGCCCGGTCGAACAGCGCGAAACAGGTCGCCCCCGACCCCGACATGCGGGCCAACCGTACGCCATAGGCCTGCCCGAGCGTCGCCAGCACCGTATCGATCGCGGGAGCCAGCGCTCGGGCTGGCGGCTCGAGGTCGTTGCGACCAGCGAGCGCGATCGCCAGCGCGTCGCCCTCGGCCAAGGGTCCGCGATCAATACGGTCCCACGCGGCGAAGACGGCGGCGGTCGACACGCCGACCCCCGGATTGACCAGCAGCACCGGCAAAGCGGGCACGTCTATCGGGGTCAGCCGCTCGCCCCGCCCGCGCCCGATCATCGTCCGCCCGGCGAGGCAGGCGGGCACGTCCGACCCCAACTCCGCCGCAATCGCCATCAACGCAGGATCGTCCCGCGACAGCCCGGCGAGCCGGGCCATGCCGCGGAGCGTCGCGGCGGCGTCGGCCGATCCGCCACCAATGCCCGATGCGACCGGCAAATGCTTGTCGAGAACGATCGACAGCGGCTGGCCCATGCCGAAACGCTCCCGAAACGCGTCGCGGGCGCGGGTGACGAGGTTGTCGCCCTCCCCGCTCAACCCGTTCGCGAACGGGCCGATGATGGCGAAGCCATCGCGTTCCGCCGGGGTCAGCCGCACCGTGTCGCCGTCGCGGACGAACACGAACAACGTCTCCAGTTCGTGATAGCCGTCCTCGCGCCGGGCGTGGACGTGCAGGGCGAGGTTGAGCTTGGCGGGTGCGGGTTCGACGATCATCGCGGTCAGCGATGCGACGAAGGCGGCCCGTTCGCAAGCCTTGCCGCCAGCCGCTGGGCGTCGGGACCGCTGGCGGACACCGCCGCCGCACGCCATGCATAGCGCGCCTCCACCCAACGACCGGCGGCCCAATAGACGTCGCCCAAATGCTCGTTGATCTCCACATCGTTCGGCGCCTGCCGCACGGCGCCTTCGATCAGCGGCAGCGCGTCAGCCAGATTGCCGGCGCGAAACCGTGCCCAGCCGAGCGAATCGGCGATCGCCGGGTCCTTGGGCGCCAGCGCATGGGCGCGTTCGAGCATCCCGGTCGCCTCCGCGACATTCTCGCCACGATCGACCTGCGCATAGCCGAGATAGTTGAGCGCTGCCGGCTCCTGCGGAGCGAGTTCGACCGCGCGGCGCAACATTGGCAGCGCGCCCGCCCAGTCGCCCGCCCGATCGAGCGCCGCACCGCGTTGAAGGTACAGGGTCCAGTCCGCCGTCGAACCAGCCTGCCCCAGTGCGCGGGCATAGACCCGCGCGGCTTCGGCCGGCTGGCCGGATTCGAGGAGAAGGTCGCCATAGCGGCGCAGGCTGGCGGTCGGCGCGTCCCGCCGAGTCGCCTGCTCACGTGCCAGCGCCAGTGCGCCGGGCAGGTCGCCCGAGCGCTGGAGAATGACGACGCCGAGCGCATTGGCGCTGCCGGCGAAGGGATCGCCGGGCGGAATCCGGGCGAGCGTCGCGCGTGCCTCCGCCACCGCATCGTCGCGGGCCAGCGCATCGGCCAGCGCAATGCGGGCGCGGGAATAGCCGGGGTCGAGCAACAGCGCCGACCGGCTGAGCATTATCGCCAGTGCCTCGGTCCCTTCGGCCGACAGGTCGCCCGCCATCCGCGCGAACAGGCGCGATATGCCGAAGCGGGCATCGCCCCTGCTGCCGCGGCCCAATGTCTCGACGGCGCGGGCCAGAACCGGATCGTCGCCGGCCAGCAAGGCGCGGGCCGTATCGCGCTCCCCGACGCGGGCAAGGAGTTGCGCGGCGTTCAAGCGGAAATCTGCATCGCCACCGGTGGCGGACAACAGCGCCCGGGTGGCGGCAATTCCTTCCGCCGTCCTGCCGGTAGCGAGCAGGCGCAGCGCAGCGTTTTCGGCGGCATAGCGGCGCGGGATCGCCCCGCCATCACCCGCAATCTCCGGCGCGGGCAGATCGACCCAGCTCGCGAGCAGGGGTACGAGGAAGCCCAGCGGCGACCCGGCCAGCCGGCCGAGCGCGGCGCGCTGGCTCACCACATCGCGCGCGATCACCGCGTCGCTGAACACCAGCAGGTCGAGGTCGGGCGGCGCGACATCCGCCTGTCGCAGCACGGCACCGGCGCGGCGGGCGAGCGGCAGGTCACCGGCGGCCAGCGCCTGTCGCAATGCCCGCACGGCAATCACCGGATCGGAAGGTTGCGCGGAAAGTGCCAGCGCATAGCCCTGCGCGGCGGCGGTAACCTTTCCCTCCGCATCGGCGGCACGGGCCTGGACATAGGCAGTCAGGGGGGCGGCAGGCAGGGTGGGTGCCGCCGACGCCGGTGCCGCCACCAGCGTCGCCACGATCACGCTCAGGCTACATGTTCGGATAATTCGGTCCTCCGCCGCCTTCCGGCACGACCCAGTTGATGTTCTGTGTCGGGTCCTTGATGTCGCACGTCTTGCAGTGGACGCAGTTCTGCGCGTTGATGACGAACTTCGGCGCGTCGGTCTCTGCCCCCACGATCTCATATACGCCCGCCGGGCAGTATCGTTGCGCGGGTTCGTCATAGAGCGGCAGGTCATAGGCGACCGGGACGTCGGGGTCCTTCAGCGTCAGGTGGACCGGCTGGTCCTCCTCATGGTTGGTGTTCGACAGGAACACCGACGACAGCCGGTCGAAGCTCAGCACGCCATCGGGCTTGGGATAGGCGATCGGCTTCACCTGATCCTTGCGCCACAGGCTTTCGTGATCAGGGTGGTGGGCCATGGTGAAGGGCATCCGGATGCCCCAATGCTCCGCCCACATCGTCGCATTGGCGATGCCCGATCCGACGAAATCGCCATATTTCTTGACCAGCGGCACGACATTGCGGACCGTGCGCAGCTCTTCATACACCCAGCTCGCCTCGTACGCGGCAGTATAGGCGGTCAACTCGTCGCCCGACCGACCGTCGCGCACGGCCGCGAAAGCGGCTTCGGCGGCCATCATGCCGGACTTCATCGCGGTATGGATGCCCTTGATCCGGGGCACGTTCAGGAAGCCCGCCGAACAGCCGACCAGCACCCCGCCGGGGAAGGTCAGCTTCGGCACCGACTGCCATCCGCCATCGTTGATCGCGCGCGCGCCGTACGACACGCGCTTGCCGCCCTTCAGGATCGCGGCGATCGCCGGATGGGTCTTCCACCGCTGCATTTCCTGGAATGGGGAGAGATACGGGTTGGAATAGTTGAGCCAGGTGACGAAGCCCAATGCCACCTGTCCGTTCGCCTGATGATAGAGGAACCCGCCGCCATTGCTGCCCCGGGTCTCGCTGAGCGGCCAGCCCTGGGTGTGGATCACGCGGCCGGGCACGTGGTTTTCCGCCGGGATGTCCCACAATTCCTTGATACCCAGGCCATAGACCTGCGGCTGGCTGTCGCGTGCCAGGTCGAAGGTGCGGATGATCTGCTTCGACAGATGCCCGCGCACGCCCTCTGCGAAGAAGGTGTATTTGGCGTGGAGTTCGAGGCCCGGCTGCCAGTCGGGCTTGCGCGTGCCGTCGCGGGCAATCCCCATGTCGCCGGTCGCGACGCCCTTCACCGAACCGTCATCGTGATAGAGGATCTCCGCCGCCGCGAAGCCCGGGAAAATCTCCACCCCCAGCCCTTCAGCCTGTTCCGCCAGCCAGCGACACATATTGCCGAGCGAGCCGGTATAGGTGCCCTTGTTCTGCATGAACGGCGGCAGGATGCGGTGCGACACCTCGCTGCTGCCGGTTTCCGACAACAGCCAGTGATGGTTTTCCGTCACCGGCACCTCGGCCATCGGGCAACCCATGGTCCGCCATTCGGGCAGCAGTTCGTCCATCGCGCGCGGATCGAACACCGCGCCCGACAGGATATGGGCGCCGACCTCCGACCCCTTTTCCAGCACGCAGACGGCCAGTTCCTCGCCCGCTTCGCCCGCCATCTGCTTCAGCCGAATCGCGGCGGACAGGCCGGCAGGCCCCGCGCCGACGATCACGACGTCATAGGGCATCGATTCCCGTTCGCTCATCATTTCATCCTCTTGGGATCCATCGTCCCGTGTCGTCGCGTGAGGGCCACGCCCTGTCCTTGCCAAGGATTTGGGCAGATTGACGGGGAGGTCAACCCAGTGGCTTAAGGGTCGTATGGGGGCGGACCAGCATATTCAGTGGCATGAAGCAGCGGCAAGCGCGCTGGAATGGTGGAGCGACGCCGGCGTCGACACGCTGGTCGAGGATGAACTGCGCGACTGGTTCGCCGCCCCTCAGCCGCAGGTCCGGCCCCATGCCGTAACGTCCGTACCTGTCGCCGACCTTCCGCCCGACACGCTGGAGGCCTTTGTCGCGTGGCGGATGGGCGATGCGGTGCCGGAAGCCGGGTGGAATGCCCTGCGCATCCCGGTCGCCCCGCAAAAAAATCCGTCGCTGATGATCCTGACCGACCTGCCCGAAGCGGATGATTCGGCGGAGCATGGCTGGATGACCGGCCCGGTCGGTGCGCTGCTCGACCGGATGCTGGCTGCGATCGGCGAGGTGCGCGAGAGCGTCGTCATCGCCGGCATCGCCCATGCCCGGCCGCTGACCGGCCGGATACCTGCCGATGCGCAGGCGATGCTCGACGACCTCGCGCACCGCCTCGTCTCGCTGGTCGCACCAAAGCGGTTGCTGCTGTTCGGCGCGGAGCCGTGCCGCGCGCTGCTCGGCGCCGATGGCCAGCGCGGCGGTTTACGCACCCTTAACCATGACGGCATAGCCTGTCCCACGATCGCCACGTTTCACCCGCGCTTCCTGTTGGAGCGGCCACTGGCCAAGGCGGAAACATGGCGGCACCTGCAGTTGCTTATCAGGGAACCGACCGCGTGAAGCTCAACCCACTCGTGTTCGCGGCGCTGCTGATGCCCGCCCTTCCCACTGTCGCTCATGCCGATGATTCGCCGACGCGCGGCACCGCCATTTCCGTCGCCGAAGCGCGCATCCCCCCGCAATTGTCGCCCGAGGATCGCGACGCCTATACCCAGGTCTTTGCCGCGATCCGCGGGCAGCGCTGGGCCGATGCCCAACTCAGGCTCGACGCGATGAAGCCGGGGCCGCTCCACGCCGTCGCCCGCGCCGAACTCTACACCGCCAAGGGATCGCCAAAGGTCGAGCTGCCGCAGCTGATGGCGCTGCTGAACGAAGCGCCCGACCTGCCCCAGGCGCCCGACCTTGCCCGCATCGCCAAGCTGCGGGGCGCGACCGCCCTGCCCGAACTGCCGACGCCGCAACGGCTGGTGTGGTTCGACGCCGCGCCGGTGCGCGTCCGGGCGAAGGCCGCGCGCAGCGATGCCGCCGCAGCACAGCTGCTCGACGCGATGAAGCCTTATGTGAAGGCTGATGACGGTGCCGCTGCGGAGGCGTTGATCGCCGCACGCGAGGCCGAGCTGACGCCGGAGGCGCTGACGGAGATGCACGGGCGCGTCGCGTGGATCTATTTCGTCGCTGGGGACGACGCCAATGCCCGGCGCCTCGCCGCCGTGGCGCAACAGGGCGAAGGCGACTGGACCGCGCAGGCCGACTGGACGCAGGGGCTGGCCGCATGGCGGCAACAGGACTGTGCCGCCGCGCAGGCCGCTTTCGCCAGCGTGGCGCAGCGTGCCGGCGATACCGAATTGCGCTCGGCCGGCCTGTACTGGGCGACGCGCGCCGACATCGCCTGCGGCCGCCCCGACCTGGTGCAGGCCCGGCTGCAGACCGCCGCGCAATATGGCGAGACCTATTACGGGCTGCTCGCCCGGCAGGCGCTCGGCCTGATCGAGGGCGCCGATGCCAGCACCCGCGCACCGGTGACCGAGGATTGGCGTGCGCTGGAGCGCCGCTCGAACGTGAAGGTCGCCGCCGCGCTGACCGAAATCGGCGAAGGGGCGCTGGCCGACAAGCTGCTGCGCCATCAGGCTCGGATCGGTGGCGCCGGCGATTACCCCGCACTGACCCGGCTGTGCGGATCGCTGAACCTGCCCGCAACGCAGCTGTGGCTGTCGCATAACGGGCCACAGGGCGCGCGACCGCTGGCCGAGGCGCGCTATCCCGCGCCCGACTGGACCCCCGATGGCGGCTGGCGCGTCGACAAGGCGCTGGTGTTCGCCCACACGCTGCAGGAATCGCGCTTCGACGCGGGAGTGGTCAGCCCGGCGGGTGCGACCGGCCTGATGCAGATCCGCCCCGGCGCGCTGACCGACTATGCGCGGGCGCACGGCCTGAGCCTCGAAAAATCGTCCCTGTCCAATCCGCGGGTCAACATGGCGGTCGGGCAGAGCTATCTCGAGCAACTGCGCGATCGGCCGTTCACCGGCGGCCTGCTGCCCAAGGTCATCGCCGCGTACAATGCCGGGCCAACCCCGGTCGAGGCGTGGAACGTCCAGCTGAAGGATGGCGGTGATCCGCTGCTCTACATCGAATCGATCCCGTATTGGGAAACGCGCGGCTATGTGATGACCGTGCTGCGTAACTATTGGATGTATGAAAAGCAGGCGGGCAAGCCATCAGCCAGCCGCGCTGCGCTGGCGCAGGGGATGTGGCCGAAATTTCCGGGGCTGCCCGGTGCCGCCGCTGTCCGGGTAAAGGGTGCGGCGCAGACGCGGGTGGCCGATGCCAATTGATGAAAGCCGGGCGTTCGTGCCCGTCCGCATCGCGGTGCTGACGGTATCGGACACGCGCGGACTGGCGGAGGATCGCTCCGGCGACACGCTGGTCGCCCGGATCGAGGACGCGGGGCATATCGTCGCCGACCGTGCGATCGTGCGCGACGATGTCGACGTCATCGTCGCCCGGCTGCACGGCTGGATCGACGACGAACATATCGACTGCGTCGTCACGACGGGCGGCACCGGCGTCACCGGCCGCGACGTGACACCCGAAGCGGTCGAGCGGGTCGCGACCAAGCTGATCCCCGGCTTCGGCGAACTGTTCCGCTGGCAGAGCTATGCCAAGATCGGCACCTCGACGATCCAGTCTCGCGCCACCGCCTGTGTCGCGCGCGGCACCTATATCTTTGCGCTCCCCGGATCGACCGGTGCGGTAAAGGACGGGTGGGACGGCATCCTCAAGGAACAACTCGACATTCGCCACCGCCCCTGCAACTTCGTCGAGCTGATGCCACGCCTGCTGGAGCGGTAGCGCGCGGGCTGAGCATATCCTGCCCCCATTGTTTCGGTGTGTCGCCCGTCGCTGACGGATCGACGGACGCGAACCTATTTCCCTGCCGGTTTCGGCTTTGCCGCCTCGCGCTTCTCGTCGAGAAATTTCGCCAAATCGCTGTCCATCTGGGAATACCAGTCGATCAGGTCGGCGAATTGCGCCTGTGTCATGCCGCCGACCGCGGTGGCATCGAGGAACTGGCGCAGGTCTCCATCCGAATCCACCCCGACTTTCAGGAACCGCTTCGTGGCGTTCCATTCATTGGTCAGCGCAGCGGTATAGAGCGGATCCTTCTTGTACCACGAAGTGAACTGGAACGACCCGCAATCCTTCAATCCCTCGCAGCCATAGAATTCGACCGTGAACGACCCGCCATTGACGCCACTCAGGATGTACGGCTCGCCCGCCTTGTTTATCTTCAGTTCCGCCCTGTAGCCCGCCGCCTGCAATGCGGTAACGACATTGCCGGGCTGACGCAGGTCAAGCACGGGACCCTCGGGCACGGCCAATGCCGCCGTTGCCCAAATCAACGCTTCGATCATCGATGCCCCCGCGATTACCCCGCCCGGAACCTATCGCCGGAGCGGGGCGACCGGCAAGGTCATTCCGCGACCATCGCCGCCAGCACATGCCCGTCGGGATCGCGGAAATGGAAGCGCCGCCCGCCGGGAAAGGCGAAGATCGGCTCTACGACAGTCCCGCCCGCCGCCTCGACCGCCACCAGCGTCGCCTCCAGATCGTCGACCTCGATCACCGGCAGCAGCGTGGTGAGCGACGTGTCGGCATCCAGCCCCAGCTCGGTATCGCCGCTCGTCGTGGCAGCATAATGCGGGCCGTAGTCGGTGAACGTCCATCCCATCACCGCGGTATAGAAGGCCTTGGCCGGGCCGGTCGCCGGAACAGGTAGTTCAAGATAGTTAAGCCGCGCCATAGCGCCCTCCATTGTTCTTGTTTTGTTCTAGGCGATCCGATAGGTTGGTGCAATGTCCAATCGCCCTGCCCGTGGTGCAACGAACAATGCGACGAGCAGGCGGTTCAACCTGCCCGAGCGCGAGGTGGACGGCGACTGGCTGGACGAACGGCATTTGATCGACGGGGCGCCGCCGAGGGACAGGACCAGTGTCGCGGTCCTCAAGCCGAAGACCATTCTGATCCGTAATACGTCGCCCGACATCCCGTTCGACCGATCGATCAACGCCTATGGCGGCTGCGAGCATGGCTGCATCTACTGCTTCGCGCGGCCGACCCATGCCTATCACGATCTGTCGCCGGGACTGGACTTCGAAACGAAGCTGTTCGCCAAGCCCGATGCCGCCGCGCTGCTGCGGGCGGCGCTGTCGAAACCCGGCTATGTCGCGAAGCCGATCGCGCTGGGGACGAACACCGATCCCTATCAACCGATCGAGCGCGACTGGCGGATCACGCGCGACTGCATCGCGGTGCTGGCAGAGACGAACCATCCGCTGACCATCACCACCAAGTCCGACCGGGTGGTGCGCGACATCGACCTGCTGGCGCCGATGGCGGCCAAGGGGCTGGTCAGCGTCACCCTGTCGGTCACCTCGCTCGATCCGGTGATCGCCCGCACGCTGGAACCGCGCGCGCCGCATCCTAAAAAGCGGCTGGCGGCGGTGGCGACACTGGCGGCGGCGGAGGTGCCGGTCTTCGTGTCGATCTCTCCGGTGATCCCGGCGATCACCGACCATGAGGTCGAACGGCTGATCGAACGGGCGGCGCAGGCCGGCGCGCAGGGCGCCTATTTCCTGCCGGTGCGCCTGCCGTACGAGGTGGCCCCGCTGTTCCGCGCGTGGCTGGAGGCGCATTTCCCGGATCGCGCGGGGAAAGTGATGGGGATCATCCGTTCGCTGCGCGGCGGGCGCGACAATGATCCGTCATTTCATTCGCGGATGCGGGGGCAAGGCGCGTGGGGACAGCTACTCGCGACCCGCTTTGCCATTGCCTGCCGCCGGCACGGCCTGACCGGCGGTCACCCTTGGCTGCGCTGCGACCTGTTCCGCCCACCCGCCGGGCCACAGGGCGAGTTGTTCAGCTGAGCGACGGAACTGTTGTCGTATCGCAACGTATTCCGACCGAAGAAAACGGGGACGAGATACGATGACGACACGCTTCTGGACCGCCGCGATGCTGACCGCCGCGACGATTACCGCCCCGGTGGCCGCCCAGACACGCGCCATCTCGCAAAGCGACCGCAACCAGGGTGCGCAGGCCAATCCGCAACTGCTGGCGCAATATGGCGGCAAATATTCGGGGCCACAGTCGGCTTATGTCGAGCGGGTCGGAAAGAAGGTCGCGGTCCAATCCGGCCTGTCGAACGCCAGCGGCGACTTTACCGTCGCGCTGCTCAATTCGCCGGTCGAAAACGCCTTCGCGATCCCCGGCGGCTATGTCTATATCACGCGGCAGCTGCTGGCGCTGATGAACAGTGAGGCCGAGCTGGCGGCGGTGATGGGGCATGAGGTCGGCCATGTCGCCGCGCGGCACAGCAATTCGCGCAACACCCGCTCGAACATCGGGTCGATCGGCGCGGCGCTGCTGGGCGCGGTGACCGGCAGCGATCTTGTCGGGCGGATCGCCGGCGCCGGGTCTCAGCTCTACACCCTGTCGTACAGCCGCAATCAGGAATATCAGGCGGATCAGTTCGGCGTGCGCTATGCCACCGCCGCCGGCTATGCGCCGTCGGGCATGGCCGATGCGCTGGTCCAGCTGAACGACGCGCAGGCACTGGCCGCGCAGACCAGCGGGCGCGGCGGCAATGCCGTGCCGACCTGGATGAGTACCCACCCCAATGGCGCCGATCGGGTGAAACGTGCCCGCGCGCTGGCACAGCAGGCGGGCGGCGCCATGACGCAGCCGGTGCAGGATACGACCTATCTGCGGATGCTCGACGGCCTGCGCTATGACGACGATCCCGCGCAGGGCGTGATCGACGGCACTACCTTCAAGCATCCCGGCCTGCGCATCCGCTTCACCGCGCCTACCGGCTATGCGTTGCAGAACGGCACCGACGCGGTGACGATCGCGGGCCAGGGCGGACAGGCCGAGTTCCGCATGGGACCGGCCGGCGACCCGGCCAGCGTCGTGCGTCAGCGGCTGGCGGCACTCGGCGCACAGAACGCGCCCGAGCCGCAGACGACGCGGATCAACGGCACTGACGCCGCGATCGCTACGGTGCGCGCCAATGCCAACAACCAGGCGGTCGACGTCACCATCGTCGCCTATCGCTACCCCTCCGCCACCTATTATTTCCAGATCGTCACGCCGGCCGGGCGCGGCATCGGGCCGTTCGAATCGCTGCTCGACAGCTTCGGCACGCTGACCCAGGCCGAAGCGAACGCGATCACCGGCAAGCGCATCCGCATCGTCACGGTCAAGGCCAGCGACACGATCGACTCGCTTGCCCGCCAGATGGCCTATCCCGATTTCCAGCGGGACCGGTTCCTGACGCTGAACGGGATGGAGGACGGCGCACGGCTGGTGCCGGGGCAGCTGGTGAAGCTGGTGGTTCGCGGCTGACCCCTTTCCGCCGCCCCTCGCCCGTGCGAAGGGCGGCGGATGGCCCAACATGACGTCATCATCCTCGGCGCGGGCGGCGCCGGGCTGTTCTGCGCCGGGATCGCCGCCCGGCGCGGCAAGCGCGTGGTCGTGGTCGATCACGCACCCGAACCGGGGCGCAAGATCGTCATCTCCGGCGGGGGACGCTGCAACTTCACCAATGTCGGGGCGAGCTGGGACCGCTATGTCTCGGCCAACCCGCAGTTCGCGCGGTCGGCGCTCGGCCGCTACACCGCGCAGGACTTCATCGCGTTGGTCGACGCACACAGCATTGCGTGGCATGAGAAGACGCTGGGCCAGCCGTTCTGCGACGGGTCTGCGCGACAGATCGTGGCAATGCTGCTCGAGGAAGCAGCGGGGTCGGAAATCGCACTCGGCCAGCCGGTCCGCGACGTCACTCATGCCGATGGCCTGTTCACCGTCGTCCATGGCGACCGCACCCTGACCGCGCCGTCGCTGGTGATTGCGACCGGCGGGCCGTCGATCCCGAAGCTCGGCGCGACCGGCTTCGCCTATGACCTTGCCAAGCGGTTCGGGCTGAAACTGGTCGAACCACGCCCGGCACTGGTCCCGCTGACCCTGCCGCCCGAAAATGCACTGTTCCGCGAATTGTCCGGCGTCGCAACCGACGTCGTGGCCGGTGCGGGCAAGGCGAAGTTCCGTGAGGCGGCCCTGTTCACCCATCGCGGACTGTCGGGACCGGCGATCCTGCAGGCCTCGTCCTATTGGCGGCATCGCGAGCCGGTGACGATCGATTTCGTCCCCGACCGCGCGCCCGGCTGGCTGACCGAACTGAAGCGCGCACGGCCCCGCATCGGCCTGCGCTCCGCCCTCGGATCGGCGCTGCCGGACCGGCTGGCCGAGGCACTGGCGGTCAAGTTCGACTGCCCCGGCGAACTCGGCAACCAGCGCGATGCGACCCTGGCCACGATCGAACAACGGCTGGGCTGCTGGCAGTTTCATCCCAACGGCACCGAAGGCTTTGCCAAGGCCGAAGTCACCGTCGGCGGCGTCGCGACCGATGGCCTGAACCAGAAGACCATGGCGGCCAAGCACCTGCCCGGCCTGCACGTCATTGGCGAGGCGGTTGACGTCACCGGCTGGCTCGGCGGCTATAATTTCCAATGGGCGTGGTCGAGCGGCTGGGCGGCGGGACAGGCGGTGTGATCCGCAAGGCGTCCTTCCCGCCGGTTGTCGACCTGTCGACACGGGTGTTGATCCTAGGCAGCCTGCCGGGCGACGCCTCGCTGGCGGCGGGACGATACTATGCCCATCCGCAGAACCAGTTCTGGCGACTGCTGTCGCCGGTGGTCGGGGTAGAGTTGCCTGCGCTGGATTATCTCGACCGGCTAGCTGCGTTGAGAGCGGCAGGGATCGGGCTGTGGGACGTGGTGCAATGCGCCACCCGCCCCGGCAGCAGTGACGCCGCGATGCGCGACGTGACCGTCAATGACGTAGCGGCGCTGATCGCGACGTTACCGGAACTGCGGCTGGTCGCCTTCAACGGCGGGACGGCGGCGAAGGCAGGGCGCGGAATGGTGCACGCTGTAGAAACGCTTGTATTGCCATCAAGCAGTCCGCTGCATACGGTGGGAGTGGCCGCGAAGCAGCCAGCGTGGGAGTCCATCAGGCCCTATCTCACGCGCTGATCGGTGACAGCGCCCCGCCAATATGCTCCTCTGTCGCAATGGCATCGCTACGAGCAACAGGCATGGTCACGCTATTGTTCGCAATAGCCTTGTCTGATGGCTGCCACCGGCCGACTCTAGATCAAGCTGAACTGGCAGCGTTGGCGGCCGATGCGACAACGCTCAAGGCGATGCCAGCAACTATGCACGTTGAGGGACCAGTAGCAGAGAGGGATTGGCCTGCCGCAATCCGCAGGCTCGATCCCGAACGCGTTGTCGTGCGCGGCGAAAGCGTCGAACTTTTGGTAAGTTCCTACTTCGACGGCGGATGGGGCTATTATATCACAAGCCATACGGCAGCCTATTGCTGCTCCAGCGCCGTAGGTCCGAACATCTACTGGCACGAACCATGCTGACCGATGGGAGGATGCGTCCTCCACTAGACAGATTTGTGGCGGAACAGGCGCAATGACGGCAAACTATCGAGTTGCCGATGTCGCGCAACGGCCTCTTCGGCGCGATGCGCTGCACAAGGCCCGGCAACCATGGGACGGACAATCGTAAGTAGCCGGCTATCGCGCGAGATCAGCCGGCGACGCCGGGCGCGGCCGAATTCGATGCGGCCGTCACGCTCCCCGGTTGCAATCGCCCCGCCCCCTGCCCCATAGCATCGCCCATGTCCGACGAACGCGATGTTTCCACCCTGTCCTTCGAAGACGCGCTGCGCGAACTCGAAACCATCGTCAGCCGGCTGGAAACGGGTCAGGAAGACCTGCAGACCGCGATCGACCTCTATGCCCGCGGCGACCTGCTGCGCGCGCAATGTGCCGCGCGGCTCGATGCGGCGCAGGCCCGGATCGAGGCGATCCGCGTCGATGCCGAAGGACGCGCCACCACCCAACCGTTCGACGCGCAGTAATGGCAACGACCGCACCGTCGGTGTCGCTCGGCGCCGCCCTTCGCGAAATCTCGGCGGAGATGGATCGGCAGTTCGACGCGCTGCTGCCCGTGCCCGGCGATCCGCGCGCGAACCTGTACCAAGCGATGCGCCACGCCGCGATCGGCGGGGGCAAGCGCCTGCGCCCGCTGCTCGTATTCGCCACCGCCCGGCTGTTCAACGTGGAGCGGATCCGCGCCGCCCGCGCCTCGCTCGCGATCGAATGCATCCATGTCTACAGCCTGGTCCATGACGACCTGCCCGCGATGGATGACGACGACATGCGGCGTGGCAAGCCGACGGTCCACAAGGCATTCGACGAAGCCACCGCGATCCTTGCCGGCGACTGCCTGCACGCGCTGGCGTTCGAGATCCTCGCGCACGAAGCGACCCATCCCGACCCGCATGTCCGCATCGAACTGATCGCCGACCTCGCCCACGCTTCCGGCCCGTCGGGCATGGCGGGCGGACAGGCGATGGACCTTGAAGCGGAGGGCACCAGCTTCGACCTGAACACCGTCACCCGGTTGCAGGCGATGAAAACCGGCGCGCTGATCGCGTGTTCGGTGGAAGCGGGCGCAATCCTCGGCCGCATTCCCGCCGACCAGCGCACCTCGCTGCGCGGCTATGCCCGCGACATCGGCCTCGCCTTCCAGATCGCCGACGACATCCTCGACGTTGAAGGCGACGAGGCGGCGGTGGGCAAGGCGCTGCGCAAGGATGGCGAGGCTGGCAAGGAGACGTTCCTGTCGCTGCTCGGTCTCGACCGGGCGCGCGAGCAGGCACGGCTGCTGGTCGATCAGTCGATCGAGCATCTGCGCGACTTCGGCGCCGAAGCCGACCTGCTGCGCGCCATCGCCCGCTACGTGCTGGAGCGCGACCGGTGAGGATCGGCGTCTATCCCGGCACGTTCGATCCGATCACGCGCGGGCATATGGACATCATCCGGCGTGGCGCGAAGCTGGTCGACCGGCTGGTGATCGGCGTCACGACCAATCCGTCCAAGTCGCCCATGTTCACGCTCGACGAACGGCTGGCGATGGTCGAGCGCGAGGTGGCGGACGTCGGTGGCGATATTCGGGTCGTGGCGTTCGACGCGCTGCTGATGACCTTTGCCGAACGGCAGGGGGCGAGCGTGATCGTGCGCGGCCTGCGCGCGGTCGCCGATTTTGAATATGAATATCAGATGGCGGGCATGAACCAGCAGCTGAACGACCGGATCGAAACGGTCTTCCTGATGGCCGATGTCTCGCTGCAACCGATCGCGTCGCGGCTGGTCAAGGAAATCGCGATGTATGGCGGGTCGATCGCCAAGTTCGTGTCGCCTTCGGTGTGCGAGGACGTGATCGCGCGGGTCGAGAGACTGGGCCGCAAGGGCGAATAGTTCCGCAATCCTCCCCGGCACGGGGAAGATTTAAGTCCTTTGCCGCCACCACCAGGCCAGCCCGCCCAGCAGCACGATCGCAACACCGCCACCGGCCAGCACCTGCCACGACGGCAGCCAGCGCCCGATGACCGCGCTCAGCCCGTGGCCGAACCAATAGCCGATCGATACGAACGTCACCGCCCACAGCAACGCCGCCGCACCATTCAGCACAATGAACCGGGCGAGCGGCAGCTGCGTCGTGCCGATCGCAACCGGGCTGACGGTGCGCAGACCATAGAGAAATCGGAAAGCGAAGACGAACAGTGTCGGATGCCGCTCGAACGTCGCCAGCGCCCGGGCAAAGGCCGGCTTCGCACTCCAGCGGCGAACCCGGGGATGATCGCGAAACCGGCGTCCCGCCGCAAAGAACAGCTGATCGGCGACGAACGACCCGATCGCGGCGGCCAGGATCGCACCGGCATAGGGCAGCACGCCCCGCTGCACCATGATCCCGCTCAGGACGACGACCGTTTCCCCTTCGATTCCGGCACCGAGCAGCAGCGCGCCCAGGCCGTAACGCGCAATCAGCGCCTCGATCGTCATGGTTGGGCATTCCGCATTGCACCATCGTACAGGCAGGCGACGGGCGGTAAAGCCATCTGCCCCTCTTTCTTGCCCGCCGTCGCCGCGCTAGAGATCCGCGATGCTCGCTCCCCCCCTCCCCTCGCGTGCCCGTCCGGGCGCTGTCGCCCGCTGGCTCTGGTGGGTCGTCGCGCTGGTCGTCGCGATGGTGGTGGTCGGCGGGATCACCCGGCTGACCGAATCCGGCCTGTCGATCACCGAATGGAAGCCGCTGTCGGGAACGCTGCCGCCGCTGAACGCCGCGCAGTGGGAGGCGGAGTTCGCCAATTACCGGAAAATTCCGGAATATCAGCTGCTGAACCAGGGCATGACGCTCGCCCAGTTCAAGGGCATTTTCTTCTGGGAGTATTTCCACCGGCTGCTGGCCCGGCTGGTCGGTGTCGCCTTTGCCGTGCCGTTGGCGTGGTTCTGGGTACGGGGCGCGATCCCGACCGGGTATAAGGGTCGTCTGGTCGCGCTGCTGGCGCTGGGCGGGCTGCAGGGGGCGATCGGCTGGTGGATGGTGGCGTCCGGCCTGTCGGTCAGGACCGACGTGTCGCATATCCGGCTGTCGGTACATCTGCTGAACGCGCTGGTGATCCTGGCGGGTACGGTGTGGACTGCGCTCGACCTGCGCGAGCTGGCGGCGGACCGCTATGCCCGTCCGGCGCGGATGACCACGATCGCGGTGATTACCCTGCTGGTGCTGTTCGTGCAGCTGCTGTTCGGCGCATGGGTCGCCGGACTGAATGCCGGGCTGGTCACCAATCAGTGGCCGCTGATGAACGGTCGCTTCTTTCCAGCGGACGAATGGGCGTTGCGCGCGCCGCTCGATGCGATCGTCAACGATCCCTATGTCGTCCACTTCATCCATCGCTGGTGGGCGTGGGTCGCGGTCGCCGCGCTGATCCTGCTTGCCCGTGCGGCCAAACGGGCCGGCCATCCCAAGGTCGCGCGCGCCATCCATATCGCATTCGGCGTGCAGATCCTGCTGGGCATCAGCACGGTGATGACCGGCGTACGGATCGAAGTGGCCGCGCTGCACCAGCTGGTCGGGGCGCTGCTGGTCGTCGCCACCACCTGGGGCGCGCACGCCGTCGGCCGGCGATGATCGACCTGCCGCCGCCCGCGATCGAGGCCGCAGCGCCTGCCGCCTTCGCCCCGGCGCTCGACACCGCCTATCGCTATCATATCGAACAAGAGCGCGACGAGGCGGGCGCCATTCGCCGCTACACCACCGATCGCACCGTTCGTTTCCGGCGCACGGGCGAGGGGCTGGTCGCGGAGATGGTGATAGACACGGTCGATGGCAGCCTGTCCGATGGCCCCGGCGCGATGTTCGAGCGCGCCTTTGCGAACCTGCGCGGACGCCCGATCCGCTATCGCCTGTCCGATCGCGGCGAGGTGACCGACGTGATCGATCGCGCCGGCATATGGTCCGCGCTGGTCGATGGCATCGCGGCACAGGGCGCTGGCGATGCGGCGCGGACGGCGATGCTTGCCCGCCTGACCGCACCGCTCCGCGCGATGCCGGAGCGGCAACAGGTGGCGATGCTCGGATCGATGCTGACCAACCTGCTGGCGCCCGACGTCCTGCGGCGCGGCGTGCAGCCGGAACGCCCACTTCGCCGCCCCGGTGCCCCGCCGTTCGGCGCCGGATCCGAAGTAACCGGCACCGAACGCATCCATGCCGAAGGACGCAACCTGATTGCCGAGGAGCGGCTGACCGGCGACATCGCGGCGGCGGGTGGCCGGCCCGGCGGGCAGCGGACGAGCAGCGTGACCCGGACCGTCGATGCGGCAACCGGCATGATCGTCGGACAGACCTCCACGGTACGCATCGACAGTGACAGCGCGACGTCGATCGCGACGACCCGGATAACCCTGCGCCGATCATAGGGTATCCTGATACCTGTCAGCAAAGCCGCACTTTGCTTGACTTATTGCCGCGGCACGGGCAATTGCCCGGCGTTCGCACCGCCCCGGTTCGGGGTGGACGCGTCATACATCCGAAAGGTCCAACGCCCATGAAGGCGCTCATGAAGACCACCAAGTCGGTTAAGCCGCACGAGGTGGAAAAGAAGTGGCATATCGTCGATGCCGACGGCCTGGTGGTCGGTCGCGCTGCGTCGATCATCGCCAATGTCCTGCGCGGCAAGCACAAGACGTCGTTCACCCCGCACGTCGATTGCGGCGACAACGTCGTCGTCATCAATGCCGACAAGATCCGCTTCACCTCGAACAAGGCGAAGACGAAGACCTATTACAAGCACACCGGCTATGCCGGCGGCATCAAGGCGGTGACCGCCGAGAAGGTCCTCGAAGGTCGTTTCCCCGAGCGCGTCCTAGAAAAGGCCGTTGAGCGGATGATCCCGCGCGGTCCGCTGGGTCGTGAGCAGATGCGCAACCTGCGCATCTTCAAGGGTGCCGAGCATCCGCATGAAGCGCAGAACCCGCAGGTTCTCGACATCGCGAGCATGAATCGCAAGAACAAGGTGGGCGCATAATGTCCGACAACCGCCAGTCCCTTTCCGACCTCGCGAACCTGACCGGTCAGCAGGCGCCGGCCGCCGCCGCGCCGCAGGCATCGGCTCCGCAGACCGACGGTGCGGACGCTCCGGCCGCCCCGGTCGAACCGGCCCGTCCGACCATGCCGCTGCGCGCGCAGGAAATCGACCAGTACGGTCGCGCCTATGCCACCGGCCGCCGCAAGGACGCCGTTGCGCGCGTCTGGCTGAAGCCGGGCTCGGGCAAGATCACGATCAACGGTCGTGACCAGGAAGTGTATTTCGCACGTCCGACGCTGCGTCTCGTCATCAACCAGCCGTTCGGCGTCGCCGATCGCAATGGTCAGTATGACGTGATCTGCACCGTCAAGGGCGGCGGCCTGTCGGGCCAGGCCGGCGCGGTCAAGCATGGCATCAGCCAGGCGCTGACCCGTTACGAGCCGGTCCTGCGCGCGCCGGTCAAGGCCGCCGGGTTCCTGACCCGCGACAGCCGCGCCGTCGAGCGCAAGAAGTACGGCAAGGCGAAGGCCCGCCGCAGCTTCCAGTTCTCGAAGCGCTAAAATCGCACGGCCACGCGCGGGAGCCGGGAAGGTTCCCGTTTGCGGCCAAATGCGTGCCGATTGGGGCGGTCCGGTATCGGGCCGCCCTTTTCGTTTGGGTCGTAACCGTATAGCGAGAGCCCGTCCGCACGCTGGCGGAATAGCCAAAGAGACACCATGACCTCGCGTGCCAAGACCTCGCTGCTGCCGCTTGCCGATTCGGACCTGTGGCCCGACGAACTGCGCCGCAGCCTGTCCGACAAGCTGTTCACCATCGCGTTCGGCGCGATCCAGTGGCCATGGCTGTTGCGGAGCCTGTCGGGCGGCAAGAAGGCCGACAAGGCGCGATTGATGGCCGATCTGGGCCTCGCACCCGACGCGCTGCCGAACCTTGGCAGCTGGAAGGCGGATACCGGCTATCTGTCGCTGATCGTCGACCAGATCGCCGCCGCCCGCCCGCGCACCGTCGTCGAACTCGGCACCGGCGCATCAAGCCTGGTCACCGGTGCAGCGCTGGCGAAGCATGGCGGCGGGCAGCTCATCAGCTTCGACCAGCACGCCGGGTTCGTCGATGCGACGCGCGATTGGCTGGCCGAACATGGCATCGCCGCCGACCTGCGCGCCGCGCCGCTGGTGGCGGCGCCGGGCGACTGGCCGGGCGTGTGGTATGACATCGACGCTCTGCCCGATCAGGTTGACCTGCTGCTGATCGACGGACCGCCCTGGACGATCCACCCCTATGTGCGCGGTGCCGCCGAAACGCTGTTCGACCGGTTGCCGGTCGGGGGCGTCGTGATGCTTGACGACGGCGCACGGCCGGGCGAGCGCGTCGTGGCGCAGCGCTGGCGGAAACGCTGGCCGAATTTCCGCTTCGAACTGGTCAATCGCGGGACCAAGGGCACGTTGATCGGGCAACGCCTGTCGTAGGTTGCCGTCTTCAGGCTTGAAGCAGCTGCCAGCCCCATCGGATCGCTGCCGAGCGCACCTTCGTCCGCCGAGTGACGACGGTCGTTCAAGTGGGTCGGAAGCCGCCCGGGAATAAACAGTATGCTACGGTGATCCGGGTCGGATCTACCTTCATCGCCAATGGTCGATTGCCGTCATTCCCGCGCAGGCGGGAATCCATAAACGCTGCCGCTTCGGCTGCATTCGCGACGCTGGCGCACATGGACTCCCGCCTTCGCGGGAGTGACGAGCATTGACGATGGACACTGAACGTCGATCAGTCCTGGCATATATCGCCCCCCGCGCAGGCCGGGCGCAAAAGTGATAATTGATTGGCCTTGCTGCGGCACCCCGGATCGCCGCCTTCATCAGGATACGTCACAGGCGGAAAATACGTCAGCCTACCTATGCCCCCGCGCTTACCGGCTTGTCCTCCGCCCCCATCTTGCGCGCGATCGTCTCGAACGTGCCGTTCTCGATCCGGATCTCATTGAACGACGGCGGATCGTCGCGCGTGCGGGTCGACAATGTGCCAGCCCCCACCATGCGCAACCGACCGGCGGTCGTGCGATAGGGAATGTCGAACGGGTCATGGACATGGCCCGACAGCACCGCATGGGCGCCCGCCGCCACGACCGCATCCAAGGCCGCCCCGCCACCACGCGTCTCCCCGCTGGACTTGGTGCCGACATCGATCAGGGGGTGGTGCGCGGCGATGAAGATCAGGTCGTCCTTCGGCACCCGTTGGATCAGGCGGAGCGTCCGCGCCAGCGCGCCGTCGCTGACATACCCCTTTGACCAGTCCCAGCGGAACTGAAACCGGGCGGTGGTCTTGAGGGGCACGATCGCCACGCCATCGATCTCCAGCGGGCGTTCGATCATCCGCTCCAGCCGCTTGTAGCGCCGGTACGGCCGCACGAACCGGGCGAAGAGGTTGTAGAGCGGCAGGTCGTGGTTGCCGACCTCTACCGTGACCGGCCGACCCAGCCTCTCCAGCCATTCCGCCGCCGCCTCGAACTCGGCCGTGCGCGCGCGCATGGTCAGGTCGCCGGTCATGATGATCGCGTCGGGCTGTTCCCGGCGTACCGCTTCACCGAACCACGCGATCGCTGCCTTGTCCTCCGCGCCGAAATGAACGTCGCTGACATGGAACAGGCGGATCATCAGGCACTCCCGGCGATGGACTTGGACCCTCAGCAACGCACGAGGGCGATCAGCGCTCCGAACGGATCGCCAGTGCCGTACCGCCGCCGACCGCCGCCACCAGCGCCAGCACGACGAACACCGCGCCCAGCCCGGCCCCCGCCGGCACCAGTGCCGCGAGCAGCGGCGGGACACAGGCCGGCAGGGTGTTGGTCAGGTTCAGCACCGCCAGGTCGCGCCCGCGGGTGCCAGGCGACGGCAGCATCTGCATCGCCAGCGCCGAATGCAGCGCCAGGAACACCGACAGGCCGATCTGCGCAATGCCATAGCCGACGACCGCCCCGACAAAGCCCGGTGCCACGGCCATGCCGATCAGCCCGGCGATCACCAGCAACGTGGCACCGCCCAGGAACGGCTTGCGCCCGCCCACGCCGTCCGACCAGCGGCCGGCAAGGATCGTGGCGACGACGACGACGCCGGTGACGATCGCCATCGCCTGCGCCACGGGGCCGGCGGCGTCGCCCGTTCCCCGCCAGCGATCGGCGAAATGGAAAAAGGCATAGGCGGTCAGCCCGTTGCCCGCGACCTGCATCGCCAGCCGCGCGACCCATGCCCGCACCAGATCGCCGCGCACCACGGCGGCAGGAGCGGTTTCTAACGGCCGCGTATCGCCGCCTGCCCCCTGCTCCCGCGCGAACAGGAGAAAGGGTCCGATCATCAGCGCCGCGAGGATGACGTTCGCGGCAAAGCGAAGCCCTTCGGTCGGGAATAGCGGCGCAGTGACGGCGGCGGCCGACATCATGCCGATCGGATGCGAGATGCCGAGCAGCCCCGACACCCGCCCCTTGGCCGCGTCGGGGACTTCATCGGCCATGACCGCCACCATCGGCGCGAACATCAGGTTCAGCGCAACCTGCCACAGCGCGATCGCAACCAGCAGCGACGTTCGGTCCCCGGCGCGGTGGATGGCGACGAACGCCAGCGCCAGCAGGATCAGGCCGACCGCGATCGGCAGCCGCCGGCTGCGGCTGCGGCGCCAGTGCAGGTCGCTGAGCCACCCTGCGGCAATGTTCGCCACGCTGGCGACGACCGCACCGCCCAGCACCGCCCATCCGAGCAGCGCGACGCGGTTGACCGGATCGATCGCCGCGACCTTTACCTGCAGCAGGATCGACACGAACGGCATGAACGCGACGAACAGCCCGCAATAAGCCAGGGTGTAGAGCAGCACGAAGCCGCGCGCGGGCGCGGGGGACGACGGGGTCAACGCCCCACGACCCGGCGCAGCGCAACGATCAACTGGCCGATAGTATAGGGCTTGTTCAACAGGTCGAACCCCATGGTGCCGTGGCGGACGATCACGTCGCTATAGCCGCTGGTCAGCAGCACCGGCAGGCCGGGATGGCGGTCACGGACCCGTGCGGCCAGTTCGATGCCATCGATCCCCGGCATCATCACATCGGAAAACACCACGTCGAAGCCATCGGACTGCGCGGCCAGCAGCGCCAGTGCCGCCTGCCCATCGGCGACATGCACCGGGACGAACCCCTGCGCCTCCAGCGCGTGCGCCGTCGTGGTGCCGACCGCGACATTATCCTCGACCACCAGCACGCGCAGGCCGTCGCCCGCAAGCGATACCGGGGCGTCGCGAACCGCTCCGGTCGTCGGATCGGGGGTCGTGACCTGCGGGAGGTAGAGCGCGAATTCGGTATGGCCCGGCACGCTGTGCGCGCGAACCTCTCCGCCCGACTGTTTGGCGAAGCCGAACACCTGGCTAAGGCCCAGGCCGGTGCCCCTGCCCAGCTCCTTGGTCGTGAAGAATGGTTCGAAGATGCGGGTCAGCGTCTCGTCGTCGATGCCGCTGCCGGTATCGGCGACGGTGATGACGACGAACCGGCCCGGTTGCGCGGCAGTACCGGGGGTGGCGGGGATGCCGTCGACCCGGTCGATCGACAGGGTCAGGCACCCCTCCCCCTGCATCGCGTCACGGGCGTTGGCGGCGAAATTGACGATGGCGGTGTCGAACTGGTTCGGATCGGCATCGACGAACACCGGCGCGTCGCACGGACGGATCGTCACCGCGATGCGCGATCCCGCGAGCGTCCGCACGATGTCACCCAGCGCGGCGACCGCGCCGTTCACGTCGAACACCTGCGGCTGCAGCGCGGACCGGCGGGCAAAGGCCAGCAGTTGCCCGGTCAGCTTCGCCGCGCGATCGACCGTGTCGCTGATCGCGGACAGATAGCGCTCGCGCCGGTCCTCGCCGAGCGTCGGTTGCCGCAGCAGGTCGACCGAGGAGCGGACGATGGTCAGCAGGTTGTTGAAATCATGCGCGACCCCGCCGGTCAGCTGACCGATCGCCTCCATCTTCTGGCTCTGGCGCAGGGCGTCCTGTGCCGTCACCAGCGCCTTGGTCCGATCGACGACCTGTTCCTCCAGCGATTCGGCCAGCGCCGCCAGCTCGCGCTCGGCGCGGCGGCGTTCGGTCGCAGCGCGGGTGCGTTCGGCGACTTCGCGGACGAACGCGATCTCGTCGTCACGCCACACGCGGGGTTCACCGTGATTGGTATAGATCAGCGCGACGATCCCGCCCAGTTCGGTCAGCGGCATGTTGATGAACGCGCGGGCGTTGATCGCCTCCAACTGTGCCGCGGTGCCGGCGGTACGCGGGTCGGCGCGCGCATCCTCGACGATCGCCGTCTCGCCGCGCTTCAGGTCATCGATATAGCTGCCATAGTCGCGGAAGTTCAGCACGCCGGCGATGGTGCTGACCCCCGGCGCGTTCCAGTCGCGCTCGATGGTGATCGTTTCCGCCGCGCGATCGACGACGCCGTAGCCGACCCGGTCGACGCCCAGCGCCTCGCCGATGATCCGCGCCGCGGCGACGCCCATGTCGACCGGGTCGTCCAGCAGGCGAAGCGTATCGTTCAGCTCCGCCATCGCGGTACGCATCCGCTCCAGCCGCTTGTAGATGGTCACGTCGATCGACACGCCGGTCAGGCGGACGACATTGCCTTCCTCGTCCAGCGTCGGCTGTCCCCGGCTGGCGATCCAGCGGATCTCGCCATCGGCGGGGCGGATGCGGACCTCGATCTCCAGCGGCTCTCCGGCGAAGCTCGCCTCGATCGCCGCCTGTGCCGCCGGCCGGTCGTCGGGATGGAGAATTGCCGAGATTTCGGCGGTCGACGGCGGATAATCGGCATCGAAGCCGAAATTCGTCCGGCAGATCGCCGACATGGTCAGCGCCCGCGTGGCGCGGTCGAACGACCAAGTGCCGAACCGCCCCGCCTCCAGCGCGAACAACATCTCGCGTTCGCGTTCCTCCTGTTCGCGAAACCGCCCGGCCAGTTCGGCGAGCAATGCGGCATTGCTCGATTCCAGCCCCTCCAGCCGCTCGCGTTCCTGCGTGACGTCGAGCTGGCTGGCGAAGAAATAGGCGAGCCGCCCATCGGCATCATGCACCGGAGCGAGCAGCAGGCGGTTCCAGAACGCCGTGCCGTCGGCGCGGTAGTTGCGGATGTCGATCTCGATCGACTGCACCGCCGCCACGGCGTCGCGAATCTGCGCGACCGTGGCGGGATCGGTATCCTCACCTTGCAGGAATCGGCAGTTGCGCCCGATGATGACGTCGCGGTCATAGCCGGTCAGGCGGCAGAAGGCGTCGTTGACGAACACGACCGGATTGTCGGGCAGGCGCGGATTGGTGATGAGCATCGGCATCCGCGTCGCGCGGACGGCGGCGACGAACGGGTCGGTGCCGCCATCGGCCCCGGCGATCTCCAGCGCGATACGGCGATCGTCGCTGGCCGCCCGTCCGCTCGTATCGCCGCCCTGTTCCACGTCGCCTCGCATCGATGACGGAAACGTGGCGCCCCCGCGGCCGTTCCCCTGCCCAGCTATGCTGAAATCAGCGGCGAACGTCCAGCCCGCCGGACAGGAAGGCATCTATATCCGATTGACGAAACAGGCTGAAATCGCCCGGCAGCGAATGTTTGAGCGCCGCGACCGCCAGCCCCCATCGCGCCGCCGTCGCTTCGTCCCGGCCGGACATCAGCGCGTGCAGCACACCGCTGGCAAAGGCATCGCCGCCGCCGATCCGGTCGACGATGCCAGCGATCGCGACCTCGTTAGTCTGCACCGATCCGGCCGGGGTATCGATCCGCGCCGATAGCCGGTGGCGGTCGGCGTCGCCGACATGGCGTGCGGTGGAGGCGATATGCTTCAGGTTCGGAAAGGCCGCGAACGCCGCCTCCGCCGCCTCGCGCCGGCGATCCTCGCCATCGCCCGAAAACTGCCGGCCCAGCAGCAGCGACACGTCGCGATGGTTGCCGAACAACAGGTCGGCCATCCCGACCAGCCGGGTCAGCACGCCGCGCGGATCGCTGTCCCATGCCTCCCACAGGCGCGCGCGGTAATTGCCGTCGAACGAGATGGTCAGTCCGCGCGCCCGCGCCGCTTCGGCGGCGGCGATCGCTGCCCTGGCGGTTTCGTCGCCCAGCGCCGGCGTGATCCCCGACAGGTGCAGCCGGGTGCATCCGGACAGCAACGCATCCCAGTCCCAGCTGTCGGCCGGCGCGGTCGCAAAGCTCGACCCGGCGCGGTCATAGACGATGTCGGACGCGCGCAATCCCGCACCGGGGCTGAGGAAATACAACCCCATCCGCCCGTCGCGCACCGCGACCCGCGAACAATCGACGCCCTGCGCCCGAAGCGCGGCGACCGCGCCGCGCCCCAGCGGATTGTCCGGCACCGCGCTGCCCATGGCACTGGCATGGCCGAGATTGGCAAGACCCACCGCGACATTCGCCTCCGCCCCGCCGACATGGACGTCGAACCGCCCGGTCTGCATCAACAGTTCGCGCCCCGGCGCGGTAAGGCGCAGCAGGAGTTCGCCGAAACACAGGATCATCGCGCCAGCCACCCGCCATCGACGGCCAGCACATGGCCCTGGACGTATGCGGCTGCATCGGAGGCGAGGAACACCGCCGCCCCGCCCAGATCGGCCGGATCGCCCCAGCGCCCGGCCGGGATGCGATCGACGATCGCGGTATTGCGGACCGGATCGGCCTGCAACGCCGCGGTGTTGTTGGTCGCGATGTAGCCCGGCGCGATCGCGTTCACCGTGACGCCATGCTTCGCCCATTCGTTCGCCAGCAGCTTCGTCAGCCCGCCGATCCCCGATTTCGACGCGGTGTAGCTCGGCACGCGCACCCCGCCCTGAAAGGTCAGCATCGAGGCGATGTTGATGATCCGCCCCCGCCCTTGCGCGATCATGTGGCGCCCGACGGCCTGCGACAGGAAGAACACCGACTTCAGGTTGGTGTCGACCACCGCGTCCCAGTCCTCCTCGGTAAAGTCGACCGCATCGGCGCGGCGGATGATCCCGGCATTGTTGATGAGGATGTCGAGCCGCCCGAGCGCCTCCAGCGTTCCGGCCACGACCCGGTCGACGGGTTCGATGGTCGACAGGTCGGCGGAGACGATCGCCGCCCGCCGGCCGAGCGCCCGGATCTGCTGCGCGGTGTCGGTCGCCGGCGTCCGCCCGATCAGCGCGACATCGGCCCCGGCCGCCGCCAGCGCGACCGCAATCGCCTGTCCGATGCCGGTATTGGCCCCGGTAACGGCCGCGACCCGGCCGGAAAGATCGAAGGGGTTCATCTCAATTCCTCGTATCCCCGCGCAGGCGGGGATCCAGTGTTACGGGCACCGGCATTCGCGGCTCCGGGTCCCCGCCTGCGCAGGGATACCGTCAGGTAGCGCTCACGCCAGCTGGCAGATGTCGAGGACTTGCATGTCGGTATAGTCCTGGTTCTCGCCCGCCATCGCCCAGATGAAGGCATAGGCGCGGGTCCCCGACCCCATGTGCACCGACCAGGGCGGCGAGATCACCGCTTCCTCGTTGCCCATGACGATGTGGCGCATCGCTTCGCCCTCGCCCATGTAATGGAACACCTTGTCGTTGTCGGTCGGCAGTTCGAAGTAGAAATAGATTTCGCTGCGGCGTTCGTGGATGTGCGGCGGCATGGTGTTCCACACGCTGCCGGGCTTCAGTACTGTCAGGCCCATTACCAGCTGCGCACTGTCGCAGATGCCGGGTATGACCAGCTGATAAATCGTCCGCTCGTTCGATTCCTCGAGGCTGCCGCGCTCCAGCGCGTTGGCATCGGCGATACCCAGCTTGCGGGTCTGGAAGCCCTTATGCGCCGGGCAGGACGCGATGTAGAAGCGTGCGCCCTTGCCGCCGAACGCCACGTCCTGCGCACCCATGGTGACATAGACGCAGTCCTTGTTGCCAAGGGTGAACGTCTCGCCATCGACGGTCACCGTGCCCTCGGCCGACCCGACATTGACCACCGCCATCTCGCGCCGTTCGAGGAACGGATGGCCCTCCGCCGACTTCGGTTCGGTCTGCGCAGGCAGCTTCACCGGCGCATCGCCCACCGCCACGCCGCCGATCACGAACCGGTCGGCATGGGTGTAGTTCAGCACGCATTCGCCTTTGCGAAACAGCCCGTCGATCAGATAGCGATCGCGCAGCTCCTCGTTCGACACGCATTCCATCATGTCCGGGTGCGTGGCATAATAGGTCCGTTCGAACATCGCTCTCTCCTGATGGTAACCGGTATCAGCATTTTCGGACGCCGCACCGTTGATCTTCCGTCTTCTGCCGCCCTTGGTAAAGCGCTTGGCCGGACCCGTCGAGCCTGTTTTTGACACCGGTTTCTCACCCGAGCCACACCGGGACTTTGCGAGGTTGCGCAATCCGGCCTAAGTCGGCCGTCATGCAACCGCTCGACCATCAGCAACAATCCGCCCGTACCTGGTTCGAATCACTACGCGACCGCATCTGCGCATCGTTCGAGGCGATCGAACGCGAAGCGGGATCGGACGCCAGCTTCGCCTATACCCCGTGGGACCGGACCGATCCGTCGGGTGCGCCCGGCGGCGGCGGGGTGCGCGGGGTGATGAAGGGGCGCGTGTTCGAGAAAGTCGGCGTGAACGTGTCGACGGTCGGCGGCACGTTCGAGGGGGAATTTGCCAAGTCGATCCACGGCGCAGCCGAGGACCCGCGCTTCTTTGCGACGGGCATCAGCCTGGTCGCGCACATGGCCAACCCGCATGTGCCCGCAGTGCATATGAACACCCGATTCCTCGTGACGACGAAGCGCTGGTTCGGCGGCGGCGCCGACCTGAACCCGCCCATCCCCTATGCGGAGGATACCGCCGATTTCCATGCGGCGATGCAGGCCGCGTGCGACGCCCATGACCCGGCGCATTATCCGAAGTTCAAACAATGGGCCGACGATTATTTCTACATCCCGCACCGCGGTGTGCATCGCGGCGTCGGCGGCATTTTCTACGACCATCTCGGCACCGACTGGGACGCCGATTTCGCCTTTACCCGCGATGTCGGCGAAGCATTCCTGTCAATCTATCCCGAACTGGTCCGTCGCCGCATGACCATGGCGTTCGACGATGCCGACCGCGCGCGGCAGCTGGAATGGCGTGGGCGCTATGCCGAATTCAACCTCGTCTATGATCGCGGTACGCTCTTCGGGCTGAAGACCGGCGGCAATATCGATGCGATCCTGATGAGCCTGCCGCCGCTCGCGACGTGGAGTTGACGCCATGGGGCTGATCCCGGTTCAGCCGGGCGAGGTTGCGACGATCGTCACCTCGCTGGAGATGCTGGAGCGGCCGCGTCCCGCGCCGCTGCCCGCTTCCCCGCTGCGGCTGGCACGATGGGAGCGGCCGGGGATCGAACGCTATCGCGCGCTGTTCCGGCGCGTCGGCGGCCCGTGGCTTTGGTTTTCGCGTCTGGTCATGGACGACGACCGGCTTCGCGCGATCCTCGACGACGACAATGTCCGCATCTGGGCGGTGGTCGATCGGGCGGGAATCGAGGTCGGGATGCTCGAACTCGATTTCCGTACAAGCGGTGAATGCGAGCTGTCCTATGTCGGGCTGATTCCCGAACTCGCCGGCAAGGGGCATGGCCGCTGGCTGATGGCCCATGCGCTGGCCATGGCATGGGGCAAGGACGTGCGGCGGGTGTGGGTGCATACCTGCACCCTCGACCATCCCGGCGCGCTCGCCTTCTATCGCCGGTCGGGATTCGTGCCGTATCAGCGCACGATCGAGACGTTCGCCGATCCGCGCGTCGCCGGTATCCTGCCCGACGACTGCGCACCGCACTATCCGTTGCTGGCAAGCCGGCGATAGATCGTTACGCGCACCAGCGTGTAGGCGATGGTGGTCGCCATCGACACTGCAGCGGCAGCGACCGCCACCATCCCCAACGTGACGGGATTGCCGCCGCCCGACGACGCCGCGCCGGCCAGGCCTTGCAACAACTGCTGGACGAAGTAGGCGCCGACGAAGATCAGCGCCTGCAACGACAGCAGCTGGATCACCCGCCCCTGTGTCAGGTCCAGCGCCCGACCGATCGCATCGCCGAAGCGCCGCTCCGGCTCGCCGAGCAGGACCGGCAGCACCAGCGCGGCGCGGCCGATGACATACAGCCCCGGCACGAGGAACAGCAACATGCCGCCGCCGATCGCGATATTCAGCAGGATCGTCGCGGCGAGCAGTACCGGGAACCGCCGCAGGACGATGCGCAGCGCCTCCCCCACCGTGGGACGCGCCGGGTCGAGCAGCAGCGCCAGCAGCACCGCGACCCCGACCAGTTCCGCGATCATCTGGAACCCCAGCAACGGGGCGTTGTCGACCAGATAGGACTGCATCGCCGCCAGCAGCGCCTGATCGTCCTGCGCGCCTGCGCGGGCCGCCACGGTGTCGATCCGCATGAACAGCGCAAGCGCGAGGTTGGGCAGGAAGAAGAACACGCCGGCGACCGCGGCGATCACGTCGCGGTCGCGCTTCCACAATTGCAATGCCTCGTGACAGGCGGCGGCAACGTTCAGCCTCATGCGAAGACGGCCGCGTCATCCTGCTGGCCGACGACGTCGCGGTACAGCTTGCCGACAAAGGCGCTCTGGTACAGCGCCAAAGCCGCGCTGACCGCCGCCACGGCGAACGACGCGGCGATGATCGTCGGCGACAGGGTGCCGGTGCTGGCGGTCAACAGGCCGACGATGCCACCGACAACGAACTGCGCGGCCGACACCGCAATCCCGGCGACGATGCCATAGAGGATCAGCACGCCGATCAGCTTCCACGTCATACCGCGCGTCAGCTCGAACGCGCGACGGATCGCGCCAACGCCGCGGCGTTCCAGCAGTACGACCGCGTTGACCGGCAGCAGTCGCGCCGATACCCACAGGACCACCAGCGCCAGCGCGAGGAAATACAGCACTGCCACGCCCAGCTTGGCAAGTTCCGCCGGCTGTGGCGGAACGCCGTTCATTACCGAGGTGAAGTCGAAGCCGCTGGCCACCGCCAGCACGACGCCCGGTATCGCCAGGACGGCAAGGATCGCCATCAGCACGATGCTGACCCCGATCATCGGCAGGAACCGACGCTTCGCCAGCGAAACCGCTACGCCATGCTGTTCCTGCCCGTCGGGCTGCGCGGCAAAGGCGATCAGGTACAGCGCACCCCAGAGCGAGACCAGCACCGCCACGATCGACACCAGCCCGAGCGCCGCCGCCGTGCCGCCGGTCGCCTCGGCGCGCAGGCCGTTCATGCTGCCGTTGATCGCGGGCACCGCGAACTGTGTCGCCAGCAGCACCGGCATCGCCCGACCCGCATGGTCGCGGACGAAATCCACCGCGCGGTCCCATATCGTCCCGATCTTTGCCATCGTTGCACTTGCTCCCCATTTGTCCGATGGACGCTCTACCCATCCTGACCCTGAATGAAAATGGCTCCTGACCCCCTCTTGCCCCCCGTCGCGATCGCGCAGCAGATCGAATGGCGCCCCGAAACCGGACAGATCGGCTATGCCGACGCGCTGGCGACGATGGAGGCGCGTGCGACCGCCATCGCCGACGGGCGCGCGGACGAACTGATCTGGCTGCTTGAACATCCGCCGCTCTACACCGCCGGAACCAGCGCCGACCCGGCCGAGCTGCTCGACCCGCGGTTTCCGGTTCATGCCGCCGGACGTGGCGGGCGCTATACCTATCATGGCCCCGGGCAACGCATCGGCTATCTGATGCTCGACCTGACCCGGCGCGGGCGCGACGTCCGGCGGTTCGTCCATGCGGTCGAAGCCTGGGTGATCGGTGCGCTGGGTACCTTCGACATCCATGCCTATGCCGTACCCGACCGCATCGGCATCTGGACGGCCGATGGCGGCCGCGAGGCGAAGATCGGCGCGATCGGCGTGCGGGTGCGTCGCTGGGCCACGTTGCACGGATTTTCGGTGAATCTGGCCCCAGATTTGTCACATTTCGGCGGCATCGTGCCATGTGGGATCGCCGAATTTCCCGTGACCAGCGCACAGGCGCTGGGGAAATCGGTCGACCCCGCGATGTTCGATGCAGCGCTCGCCGCCGGTTTGCCGGCTTTTCTGGACGGGCTGTACCCCCCTGCGAAAGAGGCTTGAGGGCCGGCACCCCTTCGACTAATGTCCAGCGCGGATTGGGTATTAACGGCGAAAGAACGCCGCCTATCCATTGCTTAGGGAGCTTACCATGCGTGCATTCTCGAAGATCCTGACCGGTTCGATCATCGCCGGCGCGGCGCTGGCGCTGTCGGCTTGCGGTGGCAAGACCGAAACCACTGCCGACAACGCGACCATCACCGACCTGAACTCGACCGACATGATGGACGGCACGATGTCGGACAACATGACCGCCGTCGACGGCGCCATGGGCAACGACACCATGATGATGTCGAACGACAGCATG
>CAJYRU010000180.1 GCA_913777295.1 uncultured Sphingomonas sp.
TGTTGATGTGCGCCTTCGACCCCAGCACGCCGCCGGCGACCAGATCGCTGTGCCCGCCGGCATATTTGGTCAGCGAATAGACGACCAGATCGGCGCCATGCTGCAACGGCTGCTGCCACAGCGGCCCCAAAAAGGTGTTGTCGATCGCGATCGGGGGCTTGTCGTCGCCCGTACCGAACACCGCGTCGCGGGCGGCGGCGACCGCTTCGATGTCGACCAGCGCATTGGTCGGATTGGCCGGGCTTTCGAGATAGATCAGCGGCACGCGGCCTTCCGCCTTGCGCAGCACCGCCTCGATCTCGTCCTGCGTCGCACCTGCCGGGAAGTCGAGATAGTTGACCCCGAAACGGCCGAGTACGCGGCCGATCAGCGTCTCGGTCGCGGCATAGAGCGGACCCGAATGGATGATCGTGTCGCCCGGCTGGACCATCGACAGGAACAGCGTGGCGATCGCCGACATGCCGCTGGAAAAGACCAGCGCGTCTTCGGCGGCTTCCCATACGCCGAGGCGATCTTCGAGGATTTCCTGGTTCGGGCCGTTGAAGCGCGAATAGACGAGGCCCTCCGCGCCGCCAGGGCGCTTGCCGGTCACGCCCTCGAAATGGCGCTTGCCCGCGGCGGCGTTGGGGAAGACATAGGTCGAGGTCGCGAAGATCGGCGGTTTCAGCGACCCTTCGGACAGCACCGGGTCATAGCCATGGCCCATCATCAGCGTGGCGGGCTTCAGCCGGCGACCGCCGACCGTGTCGACCGGGGGCTTGGGGCGGCGGCGCGGCGGAACGCCGGTCAGGTCGGCTTCGGTTTCGTCGGTCACGCGAATCTCTCCTATTTTCGGGAGAGCCTAACGATAGTTACGAAAGAAACCAACTCGCCCGATCACCCCAACGCGTCACCCCAGCGCAGGCTGGGGTCTCCCTGTGGCAGGCGCGCCGCTGGAGCCGGGAAAGACCCCAGCGTGCGCTGGGGTGACGGTGTAGACCGGACGCAGCCCGTCCGTCATTCCGGCGAAGGCCGGAATCCATGGATGGGGTGACGTTACGGTCAGATCGCCAGCATCCGACACAATGGATCCCGGCCTGCGCCGGGATGACGAAAGGGTCAGGGTTGCGCCATCCCGATCACCGACAGTTGCCGCCCATAATCCGCTTCGCCGCGATGCGTCGCACGGCGGAAGCTGAAGAAGCGGTCTTCCTGCGCATAGGTGTCCTGCCCCAGCGCCTCGATCCGCCGGACGCCCGCTGCCGCCAGCCGGTGGACGACATAGGCCTCTAGGTCGAAGCGGGCATGGCCGGGGCGGTTCTCGGCAAAGAAGCGCTCATTCTCGGGATCGGTCGCACAGAAGCGCTCGACGAAACTCATATCGACCTCGTAGCTTGCCCGCGCGATGCACGGGCCGACCGCGGCGGCGATGCGGTCGGCGCGGGCGCCGATCTTTTCCATCTGGGCGATGGTCGCGTCGGTGACGCCGGCCAGTGCGCCCTTCCATCCGGCATGGGCGGCACCCACGACGCCCGCTTCCCGGTCGGCGAGCAGCACTGGCGCGCAATCGGCGGTCAGGATGCCGAGCAGGATGTTAGGTCGTTCGGTGACCATCGCATCCCCCTGCGGCCGTTCTCCATCGGGAAAGGCGGTCAGGACGCGGACGACCGACGCCGAATGCACCTGATACAGCCCGCACAGCGCCGCACCGGGCAGCACCGCATCGACGACGCGCGCGCGGTTCTCGGCGATGGCGGCGGGATCGTCGCCCGACCCAAGCCCGGTGTTCAGGCCCGCGACGACCCCCGTCGACACCCCGCCGCGCCGCCCGAGAAAGCCGTGCGCCACGCCGTCCAGCGCCTGTGCGCGCAACACTTCGACCGTCATAGCGCCACCCGCATCACGTCATCCTCGTCCCGGTGGTTGCCGACCATGAAGTCATAGGTGCCGACCCGTTCGAACCCATAGCGTTCGTAGAAGCGCCGGGCACGGTGGTTGTCGACGAATACCGACAGGAACAGCTCGTCCGCGCCCGTCGCGCGGGCCTTGGCCAGCATCCGCTCCATCAGGGTCGCGGCGAGGCCGGTGCCCTGGGCTGCCTTGCGCAGATAGAATTGGCGCAGTTCGATGGCGACGCCGGTCGGTTCGAACGGCAGCGACGGCGGGCCGAGCTTGGCATAGCCGACCGCCTCGTCACCGGCCATCGCCAGCACGACATGATAGCGCGGGTCGGACAATTCGCCCTCCCACGCCGCGACGGTGAACCGTCCGATAAAGGCGGCAAGGTCGTCGGGGTGATAGAGATGGCCGAAGGTGTCGGTAAACGTCTCGGTCCCGATCTTCACCAGCAATGCGGCATCGGCAACGGTGGCGTCGCGCAGGATCGGCATCATGCGGCGAACCCCGCCGGTACCGGCCAGCCGGGCGAGGTGATCGCAATCGCCTTGAACAGCGTGCCCATCTGCTCCTCCTCCACCAGCCGGTCGCGATCGGCGCGCAGCGCGTCGGCACGCTCCGGGCTGC
>CAJYRU010000181.1 GCA_913777295.1 uncultured Sphingomonas sp.
TGCGGTTGCTGCGCAAGGCCGGGGCAACGGTCGAACAGGCGATATTTGCGATCGACCTGCCGGATCTGGGCGGCGCTGATGCGTTGCGGACTGAGGGGATCGCGGTGTCGGCGCTGGTGCAATTTTCGGGGCATTGATCGCCACCGGGACCGACAAGCAGGGCGAAGGTTACGCCTGAAATCCTGCGGACCATTGGCCTGGGGTCGGGAAGTAGCTGCGACGGCCCATTACTAAAACCGTGCCGCCCAACATCCGATGGCCTTGCCGGGCTGATCGCATGTCCACCCTGACCTTGCTCGCCGCGGTAATCTTGTCCGTGCCGGATGAATCGCTGGCAGGGCAACTCCGTGCGGCCATCTGGGACGATCTGCAGCGCAATGCGATGATCGGCAATGGCAACGGGTTGGCCGCGTCGTGGTACCTCGCGGGCGAGGAGGAAAGCCGTCCGCCGCGCCTCCGCATCCAGGCGCTGGACTGCATCGAGATCCGTGCGGGGCAGCGCTGTTCGTTCACCTTGTGGCGCGAGGATGGGCTGCGACGGGTTTTGGGTAAGGTTGCGCCAGACCGACTCTCCTGCCGCGCGCAGTTCGTTCGGGAACAGCAGGCTGGAGAGTGGAGCGTGCTGCATCGACCGCCACGGCGCGCAGGGCATAGCCGGACGGATATGCCCTGCCGGGTCGCCGCCGTGGCCTGACCCCGACCGTTCCCGGCAGCGCATTGCCAGCGGATTGGCCGCTGTCCGCAGGACGAGGTGGGGCGACACCGGACAGCTCCCGTTCAGCCCGCACCATCGATGGTGCCGGATGGACAGGAACCGGCGGTCGTTGCCGACCGTTGCTCTCCAACATCCTCATCATTGGCGCCGCGCCCAGGCACGTCGCCTGCGGGAGCGGACCCATGTTTCATCGGCTACGTGCGATCCTGTTGACCCTGGCGGCGGGGGCGGGTGTCTCGGCCTGCGCCTATGGCGACTATGGCTATGGCGGCGTCAATGTCGGCTACGCCTCGCCCGGCTATTATGGCGGCGGCTATGGCGGATATTATGACGACTATGCTGGCGGCTTCGGCGATCCGTACTGGGGCTGGTATGGCGACTATTACTACCCGGGCACCGGTTATTACGTCTATGATCGCTATCGCCGACCTTTCCGGTGGAACGATCGCCAGCGCTATGACTGGCAGCAGCGGCGCGGGCAGTGGCGCGGCGACTGGGGCGGCGGGCGGCCGCGCTGGGACAATTGGGACCGGCCCGGCTGGAACGGGCAGCGTCCCGGCTTCGACAATCGGCCCGGGTTCCAGAACGTGCCGCGTGGCAGCAGCCAGTCGCCGCTGCCGGGCCGTCCCGATGGCTGGCGGGGCGATCGCCGTCCCGGGTTCGACGACCGGCGAGGGTTCGACAATGGACCACGCGATCGCGGGCGGCCTAGCGGTTGGCGCGGCGGCGCTGAAGCAGCGCCGGGCGCCCCGGATGGTCGTCCCGGCTTCGACGGCCGCCCCGGCTTCCGCAATGTGCCGCGCGGCAGCAGCCAATCCGCAATGCCACCGCGCGAGGCTCCGAGGGCGGGCGCCACACGCGGGTTCGATCGGCCCGAGGGCGTTCGCCCCGGTGGTGGCCGTTTCCGTAGCCCGGAAGGGCGCGGGCCGGGGCGGCGGTCACCCCGCCCGGAGTGATCGTACCGTCAGGCGGCGGGTTTAGCGGCGCGCGTGGCGATCAGGGCCTGTGAGATGAACGTCATCACGACCTGATCGTCCTGGTTGCGGACGGTCACCCGGCTGGCGACGCTGCCCATCTCGGGCCGGCTGGATGACGGTCGGGTGGACAGCACCTCCGTTTCGCAATGGAGGGTATCGCCCGGATAGACCGGCCGCCGCCAGCGCAGTTCGTCGATTCCGGCGGCGCCCAGGCTGGCGACCGGGTTTAGCTGCCACTGTTCGACCAGCATCGCCATGGTCATCGCACAACTGTGCCAGCCACTGGCGGCCAGCCGTCCGAAATGTGTTTGTGCCGCCGCTTCGTCGGACAGGTGAAACGGCTGCGGGTCATATTGTCGGGCAAAATCGATTACCGCCTCCCGCGACACGGGGTAGGAGCCGAAGCGGGCGGTATCACCAACGGCGATGTCTTCGAAATAGCGCATCGGACCAGTTTCATACCGAAACCTGCTGTCCGCAAGCCCCCAACCGGCGCGGCCGTCAGATTTTTGGCGCAGGCGCGGCGCCTGGCAGAGGCGTATCGCCAACCCGCTCGCGCTGATGTTCACGTTGCGGATCGTGGCGTTGTAATCGGGGAAGTGCTCTGCGCGGGAGGCTGTGATGCCCTCATCACGCCGTCGGCGAGGCGATCTGCCGCTCGTGGCGCTCGGTCCTCCGGCGGACCACCATCCGGTTATCGCAGTGCGGCCGCGCCAATTCCGGCATCGCCGTCGAGTGTCGGGTCGGGCGCGATGCCCAGTATCCGGCGCAAGAGCGGGTTGATCGCGGTGTTGCGGAACGAAGGCAGCGTGACGCCCGCACGGAATGCAGGCCCGTTCGCCACGAACATCGCCTGCATTTCCGGCGCGGCGTCGTCATAGCCATGGGCACCCCCGGTCACGGGCCTGGCGGGCGCAGTGGGCGCGATCGTCCAGCCGATGTCGGCAAGACACAGGAATGCGGCAACCCGCGGGTTGGTGCCGTAGCGCAGGCGCGCCGGGATCGCCGCTTTCGGCCAGCACTGCATGTGCGGATGCGGCCGGGCGAGCGCGGCCGCCAGTTCGCCCTCACGCCCCGGTGTCGGATCGATCGCGGCATAGG
Source organism: uncultured Sphingomonas sp. (assembly GCA_913777295.1). Classification (GTDB taxonomy): domain Bacteria; phylum Pseudomonadota; class Alphaproteobacteria; order Sphingomonadales; family Sphingomonadaceae; genus Sphingomonas. Next base: position 2,794 of record CAJYRU010000181.1, read on the forward strand.
GGCCGGTTTCGATCGGGCGATAGCTGTTCGCCGGAGCGATCCGGTCCAGCGCGATGACGCGATCGGTGGCAATCGCCGCCATGCCATGGTCGGCGACGACGATCAGGTTCGCCGGCTGACCCAGCGTCGCCAGTTCGCGCTGCAGCCGGCCGATTGCGGCATCGACATGGGTCATCGCACTCCGCGTTTCGGTCGCATCCGGGCCATGTTCGTGCCCGGCCGCATCGACGTCGTCGAAATACAGCGTGACGAAGCGCGGGCGGGTGGCGGCCGGACGGCGCAGCCAGTCGATGACCGCGTCGACGCGCTGGTTCGCATCGATCGCCTGATTGAATGCCTGCCAGTCGGCGGCATGGGCACCCCCGGCATAGACGCCGTGGTCAGGCTTGCCATGACCGCCCCATGCGACCTCGCTGCCCGGCCAGAACATGGTGGCGCTGCGGATGCCGGCCTGTTCGGCGGCGATCCAGATCGGTTTGGCGGTGTTCCACCAGAACGGATCGGCAGTCTCCATGGTGAAGGTTTCGTCGGGGCGGGCGGCATCCTCCATCTTGTTGCCGACGATGCCGCTCTTGTCGGGGCGGACGCCGGTGGCGATCGTCCAGAAATTGGGGAAGGTCTTGGTCGGAAAGGACGGCTGCATCGACGCCGACACGCCGTCCGCCGCCAGTCGCGACAGGATCGGCGTGACGGTCGGCGACAGATAGTCGGGGCGGGCGCCGTCGATCCCGATCAGGATCGTCACCGGCGCACGGGCCTCCGCAACCGGCATGGGCGCAGCAGCCACGGGCGCGCGAGGCGTGGCACACCCGCCCGCGAGGGCCAGTGCGGCGAACAGGATCGGAATACGCATCACTGGACCTGCTAACGCCTTAAAATGACGACGCGATGAACGATCAGACGTTGAAGCGGAACAGCATCACGTCGCCGTCCTGCACCACATATTCCTTGCCCTCCGCCCGCAGCTTGCCTGCGTCGCGCGCGCCGCTTTCGCCCTTGCAGGCGATATAGTCGGGGAAGGCGATGGTTTCGGCGCGGATGAAGCCGCGTTCGAAGTCGCTGTGAATCTCGCCTGCCGCCTGCGGTGCCTTGGCCCCGACCGACACGGTCCAGGCGCGGGCTTCCTTCGGACCGACCGTAAAGAAAGTCAGCAGCTGGAGCAGCGAGTATCCGGCGCGGATAACGCGGGCGAGGCCGGTTTCGGACAGGCCCAGGTCGGACAGGAATTCGGCGCGGTCGGCGGGGTCCATCGTGGCGATCTCCGCCTCGATCGCGGCGGAGACGACGACCGCCTGCGCGCCCTCCGCCTTCGCCTTTGCAAAGACCTTGGCCGACAGGTCGTTGCCTTCCGCCGCGTCCTCTTCGTTGACGTTGCAGACATAGAGGACCGGCTTGGCGGTCAGCAGCTGCGCCTGCGCGAAGAGACGTTCCTCTTCCTCGTCCTTGATCTCGGTTAGGCGGGCGGGCTTGCCATCGCGCAACAGGTCGAGCGCGCGGCTGAGCACGGCGGCGGCGACCTTGGCTTCCTTGTCGCCCTGCTGCCCCTTCTTGGCGAGGTTGGGGACGCGCTTCTCGAGCGATTCGAGGTCGGAGAGCATCAGCTCGGTTTCGACCGTATCGGCGTCGGCGATCGGATCGACGCGGTCGTCGACATGCTGGATGTCGTCATTCTCGAAGCAGCGCAGGACGTGGACGATCGCGTCCACCTCGCGGATGTTGCCGAGGAACTGGTTGCCCAGCCCTTCGCCCTTCGACGCGCCGCGCACCAGCCCGGCGATGTCGACGAACGCCAGCTGCGTCTCGATCTTCTTGGCCGAACCGGCGATCTCCGCCAGCTGGTCGAGCCGGGGATCGGGCACCGCGACGTTGCCGACGTTCGGCTCGATCGTGCAAAACGGATAATTGGCGGCCTGCGCCGCCGCCGTTTCGGTCAGCGCGTTGAAAAGGGTGGACTTGCCGACATTCGGCAGGCCGACGATGCCGCAGCGGAAACCCATGCGTCGCTTATCCTACAGGAAAGGGGAAAGCGCCCCTCTAGCGAGGATGGGGGAATTTCTCAAC
>CAJYRU010000182.1 GCA_913777295.1 uncultured Sphingomonas sp.
CGCATCGTCGATGCCTGTGCCCCGACGCCCAGAAACACCGAACCGAGCAGCAGATAGGCGGTCGTGAAATAGGCCGCGAAGAGCAAGGCGAAAGGAAGTATCCCGATCGCGGGGTGGAACTGCGCCATGTCGCCGCCCATGTCGCCGGGCAACAGCATGCCGATCTGGCTCAGCACCATCGCCCAGAAGGCGATGAACAGCACCGCGACGCCATACATGCCGAGCAATTTGCCCAGGAAGACGCTTTCGAGCGGCACGGCGGCGGCAAGGATCTCGATGACCTTGTTGTTACGCTCCTCGGCCATCGTCCCGACCACCTGGCCCGACAGGAACAACGTGAGGAAGAAGATGCCGAACACCACAGCGAACGACGCCGCACCGCGCCGGCCCAGCGTCGGCGTGTCGATCACGACGCGCTCCAGCCTCGGCGCTGGCGGAACGCTACCCGCGCGCTCGATCAGCGCTGCCTGTCGTGCCACGGTGGCCAGATAACGCGCGTCCTGCCGGCGTCCGGCGGCGTATACAATCGTGGGTCGATCCAGCGAACCGTACAGCACGGCAGTCACATCGCTGCTGGTCGCCTTGAGTGCGGCATGGGCGGCATGGGCGGCATCCGAGGCGGGCGCGCGCCACATCAGGGCAGGCGGGCGCGCCTCGCCATCGAACAGCGGACGCAATTGCTCATCGGCACCATGCAATGCGGGCACCGCGCTGGTCGGCAGCATCGCCACCAGTCGCGCCTTGTCGGTCGCGCCTTGCGATACAGACGCCGCGCCAAGCCCGCCGATCGCCCCGAACGACGCCATGACGACCGGCGCGAACAGGAAAAGCAGGAAGATCGGCGTGAATACCGTCGCGGTGAAATCGCGGCGCGCGATCGTCAGCGTTTGGCGGATCTGTCGACGCAGCGCGGTCATGCGATTTGTTCCGCCGGGGTGTCGCTGCCGGTCTGCCCCACGATCCGCACGAAGGCGTCGTGCAAGCCGGGGCGCTCGATCGACAGTCCCTTGATCCCATGCCCGGCCTCGATCAATCGGCGGAGCAACCCCTCGATCCCCTCACGCGGCAGTTCGAAGCGCCAACCCTCGCCGGACCGCACTGCCGTGGGGGGCAGCATGTCGGCCACCTCGCTCGCCGGATCGTTCGGAACGTAATGCACCTGCTGCGGCAGCGTCGCGCGGGCTTCATCGACGGTGCCTTCGAAGCGCCGCCGCCCGCCCGCGATGATCGCCAGACGGTCGCATAGCCGTTGCGCGTGCTGCATCACGTGCGTCGAAAACAGGATCGTCGCGCCACGATCGCGCTCTGCGAGGATCAGCGCCTCCAGCCGTTCCTGGTTGACCGGGTCGAGGCCGGAAAAGGGTTCGTCGAGCACCAGCAGCTCCGGCCGATGCACCACGGCCCCCAGCAGTTGCACCAGTTGCGCCATGCCCTTGGATAACTTGCGAATCTTCTGATCGACTGCATGCCCGAGCCCGGCACTCTCCAGCATCTCCGCCGCGCGTGCGCGCCCGGTGCGCCAGTCGAGCCCGCGCAACGCGCCCATGAAGGCTACGGCGTCGCGCGCGCTCATCGAGGGATACAGACCACGCTCCTCGGGAAGGTAACCGGTCCGGTCACCCGCCTCGCGCGGGTGGGACGTTCCCAGCACCCTGCGTGTCCCTGCGTCCGGCTCGATGATGCCCAGGGTCATGCGCAAGGTCGTCGTCTTCCCCGCGCCGTTGGGGCCGAGCACGCCGTAAATCGCGCCGGTCGGTACGGCCAGGTCGACACCGTCCACGACGTGCCGTTGGCCGTACCGCTTCACCAGCCCGTTGGCGACGACCGCATATTCACCCGATGCCACGCCCGATATCCCCCTGATCGCGGGTGACGCTAGCGGGCGGCGCTCTCATCGCCAACCGCAATCGATCGCGGCTCAATGTTCGCGGAAGGAGGCCCAGAAGCTGCCGACCAACGGCTCCAGCGCGTAATCCAAAGCGGTGCGCTTGCGAAGGGGGATCAGCACCTGCGCCGGCATGCCGGGGCGCAGCTTGAACTGCTCGCCGCGGAACTTGGCGAGCACGTGCAACTCCTGCGGCGGCACCGTCACCTCGCCCGTGAAATAGCTGATGCCGGTCTTCTCGTCGGTGAAGCTGTCGGCGGACAGGCGCGTCAGTGTGCCGTTGAGCGACGGAATGTCACGTTCGTGCAGGCTGGGGAACTTCACCCGCGTCAATTGCCCGACCTTCAGGTCGTCGGCGTCATCGGGGGAAATGCGTGCCTGGATGCGCAGCGGCGCTTCCTCGGGCACGATGTCCATCAGCTTCTGCCCGGGCTGGATGACCCCGCCGGGCGTGAAGACGGTCAGGCCGACGACCGCGCCGGTCGCTGGGGCGCGGATCTCGGTGCGGGCCAATTGCTCGCGCGCGGCCCCCAATTTGGGCAGCAGCTCACCCAGTCGAACCTCGACATCGCGCAGATCGGCAGCGGTGCGTTCGGAGAAGGTGCGTTCCGCCTCCAGACGCTGAATCTGGCTCTCGCGCGCCGCCTCGCGCGTCTGCGCCACGCTGGCGGCATATTGACCGCGCTGCCCCTGCAACTCGGCGCGCATCCGTTCCAGCTCGCGAAGACGTGT
>CAJYRU010000183.1 GCA_913777295.1 uncultured Sphingomonas sp.
TCGACGGCACCAACATCTACATGACCATGGCCGCGCTGTTCATCGCGCAGGCGTGCAACGTCGACCTGACGATCAGCCAGCAGATCCTGCTGCTCGCCGTCGCCATGCTGTCGTCGAAGGGCGCGGCAGGGGTTACCGGCGCGGGCTTCATCACGCTGGCCGCAACGCTGTCGATCGTTCCGTCGGTGCCGGTCGCGGGCATGGCGCTGATCCTCGGCGTCGATCGGTTCATGTCCGAATGCCGCAGCCTCACCAACTTCATCGGCAACGCGGTGGCAACCGTTGTCGTCGCAAAATGGGAAGGCAAGCTCGACAAGCACCAGTTCGACGAGGCGCTGGCCGGTCGCAGCGTGCGGGTCGACGAAATGCCCGAAGGCGCGGTTGCCGCCGAGTAATTCCCTTCGTGCCGATCCGGGCGATCCCCGGACCGGCACCGACGTTATCGCCCGCAAGGGCGAACAAAGGTATGCCGACATGAAGACGCTGCTGCGGCTGTGCACCGCCACCGCCCTGATCGCCCCCGCCGTTGCCTGGGCTGCGGAGCCTGCCGCTCCCGCCACGACCCAGCTTGCCGATCGCGGCAATGCCCGCCCCGTCGCGCAGGAATATCCGACCGCCGGTGTCGGCGACGGCGTCACCGCGGGCGGCTACAACCAGTCGCGCTGGGCAGAGGACTGGACCAAATATCGCGATCCCAAGAAGCGCGACGATGTGCTGGACCGTCTGAAATACATTCCGATCGCCGGCGACGACGTGTACCTGACGCTGTCCGGGGAATTTCGCTACCGCGTCAACCTGACCACCAACCCGAACCTGCGCGACCGCGAGGCGCAGCGGCAGGACATTAACCGTATCGTCGGGGGTGCCGACCTGCATCTGGGCGATCACGTCCGACTGTACGGTGAACTGGCCCATGCCGGCATGTCGGGCCGCAACCTGGGCGCCAAGGCAGGACAGCTGCATAACGACCTGGTCGTGCAGCATAGCTTCGTCGACGTGACCGGCACGCTCGGCGGCGTCGATGTCGGCGTGCGCTATGGCCGGCAGACCTTTGCCGACGGACCGAACCTGATGGTCGTGCCGCGCGACAACAACACGATCTTCTTCGTCTATAACGGCGTGCGCGCCTGGGCGAAGGGCGACAAGATCCGCGGCGACGTGTTCGATTTCAAGACGACCCGGCTGGGCGTCGGCGGCACCGGCGACGACATTGTTGACGACAATCGCCGCTTTTCGGGCGGCACCGCCGGGTTCGTCCTGCCCAAGACGCTGCTGGGCGGATCGAACCTGTATTCCGATCCCTTTTTCTGGCGGTTGCGCAACAGCGCCGCAACCTGGGGCGCTCGCACGACCGAGGAAGTGCGCAAATTCTATGGCCTGCACCTCTATGGCGACAGCGGGCCGGTCAACATCGACTGGACCGTCAACTATCAGGGCGGCGAGTTCGACAACCGCCCGATCTCGGCATGGCTCGTCCTGCTCCAGCAGACGTACAAGGTCGGGAAGGCGAAGACGGCGCCGCGCGTCGGGTTCCACTTCGACTATGCGAGCGGCGGCGGCGCCTATGGCACCGGCACGCTCCGCAACTCGCTCGCGCCGTTCGGCAACAACATCTATTACAGCTACCAGCTGTATGCGACGCCGACCAACCTGATAGCCTTCGCGCCAAGCGCCACGTTCCAGCCCACCCCCAAGCTGCGCATCGCCACCGAATATCAGCTGTCGTGGCGGGACAGCGTGAACGACGCCGTCTACCGCGCCAATGGACAGGCGTTCGCCGGCACGCAGCTGGGCAATGCGCGCAAGATTGCCGATACGATCCGCCTGCAGGCGATCTATGCCGTCAGCCCGCGGGTCAGCCTGACCGCGCGCTATGAACATCTGATCGCCGGTCCGGCGCTGACCGATGCGAACTACAAAAGCTCGGACTTCTTGGCGGGCTGGATCAGCTTCCGCTTCTGAGTTGCCGGAGCGAACCTTGCGCCCCGGCGGACCCGCCGGGGCGTTTTTGTCTTTGAAATCGAAGGGTCCGTCCATGTCCCCCGCCGCCCATGCCGCCGCCCGCGCGCTGCTCGCCGATCCGCTGACCAACAAGGGCACCGCCTTTACCGAAGCGGAACGCGACCAATGGGGGCTGCACGGGTTGCTTCCGCCGCATGTCGGCACGCTCGACAGCCAGATCGAGCGGCGGCAGCGCGCGCTTGCCGGGATGCCCGACGATTTCCATCGCTATTCCTTCCTGCGCGAATTGCAGGATTCGAACGAGATCCTGTTCCACGCGATGGTCCAGCGCGACCTGCCCGCGATGCTGCCGCTGGTCTACACGCCGACCGTGGGCGAGGGATGCGAGCGGTTCAGTGAAATCTGGCGAAGGCCGCGCGGGCTGTTCCTGTCGTGGCCCAATCGCCAGCGCATCGCCGAAATCCTCGCCGATCCCGCGCTCGACCGGGTGAAGGTCATCGTCGTCAGCGACGGCGAACGCATCCTGGGACTGGGCGACCAGGGGGCCGGCGGCATGGGCATCCCGATCGGCAAGCTGGCGCTCTATACCGCCTGTGCCGGTATCCACCCGTCGGAAGTGCTGCCGATCCTGCTCGATGTCGGCACCGACAATGCCGCGCGGCGCGAGGATCCGCTCTATGTCGGCTGGCGCCACCCGCGCATTCGTGGTCCGGAATATGACGCGTTCGTCGAGGATTTCGTGACCGCCGTCGCCGACCGCTTCCCCGGCGTATTGCTGCAATGGGAGGATTTCGCGGGCCACAACGCATACCGGTTGCTGGCGCGCTATCGCGATCGGCTGCTCAGCTTCAACGACGATATTCAGGGCACCGCAGCGACGGCGGTCGGTACGCTGTTGTCGGCGATCGGTCGGACCGGTGCGCCGCTGGCCGAACAGCGCATCCTCCTGTTCGGCGCCGGTGCCGCGGTCCGCCCGATCGCCGACAATAGCGTGCCGACCGCCGTCGCGGCAGTCCCCTGAATATCGTCGTTGAAGCTGAGCAGCCGGTCGCGATAGCGCGCCAGCAGCCGGTAGGCGTTGTGCCCCGCGAAATCCTCCCATTGCAGCAGAACGCCGGGGAAGCG
>CAJYRU010000184.1 GCA_913777295.1 uncultured Sphingomonas sp.
CATACTTACGGAAGGTCAGCTTCTCGGTCTGGTTGCGCGGGTTCTTCTTGGTGACATAGAAGAAGCCGGTATCGGCCGAGCTGACGAGCTTGATCTTGACGGTGGTCGGCTTTGCCATGACCCAAAAACCCCTTGGGCATGACGCCCGCAAATGACAATGGAAAGCGACCCGCCACGACGCGGGCTGCTGCAAGTTGGGGGCGCATGGGGCAATCCGGCGTTTGAGTCAAGGCCGCACGCCTTCACCGGACCGTAACCTCTGGGCGGCAGGGTAGGATTTACACGGTCGGAGAGGCAACCATGCGGATCGAGTCGGTACATATCGATGCGGAGCGGGCGATGACGATGGGCGGCGGCACGCATCCCTTTGCCGAGATCGAGGCGATTCGCGCGATCGCCACCGCCGAATCCAGCCTGCCCGCGCTGTCGGTCCTCGCACTGGTCGATGCCGCCATCGCTCGGGGCGAACGCGCCTCGCTCCACGAATGGACTGCGCTCGCCCGCGATGCGGTGCGCTGTGGGTGGAGCGATGTCGCGACCGCACAGGCCTATGCCGCCGCCTGTTCGGTCCGCCTCGCCGGCTGATCCCACCTAGCGTCGTGGACCCGCTCGTTCCCGCGCTGGTCGCGGTCCTGCTGGCGGGGGTCGGCGATCGCCCGCCGCTGCTGAGCGCGATCCTCGCCGACCGGTACGGATCGGCGGCGACCATCGGCGGTATCCTTGCCCAGGCAATCGGCTTCGTGCTGGCCGCGATCGGCGGCGCGCTGGTCGCACCCTATCTTTCCTCCAATGCGCGCAGCCTGTTGCTGGCGCTTGCGCTGCTGTCAGCCGGCGGGTCGGCGTTGTTCGCCGCGCGGATCAAGGATCGGCTGGACCATTGGCGGCTGCCCGGCTGGCTGACCGGGTTCCTTGGCCTTGGCATCCTCGCGCTCGGCGATCGCGGGCAGTTCCTCGTCTTCGCCCTCGTCGCCCGTACCCCCGACCCGGTCGCCGGCGCGATCGGCGCGACGCTGGCCGCCATCGCCCTGTCGGCGGCGGCAGCCACGCTGGGCGAGCGGGGCTGGCAATCGCTGCCGTTCCGGGCGATCCGGCCGGTCGTCGCCGGACTGCTGCTGCTCGGCGGCGCGGTCGTCGGCCTCGGGGCGTTGCGCCTGTTGTGATCCAGCGCGTCGATTACCGCGACCGGAATTATTGCTTGGGAGAAACGGGAAAGATTCGGCACGGCGATCGTTGCTGAACCGAATCATATCCAGCCGGAGATCTTCCCGTGACCAACCCCGCGCTCGACACGCCGACCGACCTGCCCAACAACAAGGTCAAGAGCGTCGCCGACGGCCTGAACGCCGCCCTTGCCGACTGCTTCACCCTGTATCTCAAGACCAAGAATTTCCACTGGCACGTCTCCGGCCCGCATTTTCGCGACTATCACTTGATGCTCGACGATCAGGCGGCGCAGATCCTGGCGGTGACCGACGTGATCGCGGAACGCGTCCGCAAGACCGGCAACACCTCGCTCCGCTCGATCGGCGACATCGCCCGCCGCACCGCGATCAAGGACAATGACAAGGATTTCGTGAAGCCCGACGACATGCTCGCCGAACTGCGCGACGACAATCTGAAGCTGGTCGAACGCCTGCGCGAGGCGCGCGAAGCCGCCGAGGAAGCCGGCGACACCGCCACCAGCAGCCTTGCCGACGACTGGATCGACGAGGCCGAGGAACGTGCCTGGTTCCTGTTCGAAACCGCGCGCAAGGGCTGATCCGCCGGGCGGGGTGGCCCGGTGCCGCCCCGCTCGCCGGATGTATCGGATGCGCGCCTTCGCCGATCTGCTCGACCGGTTGATCTATACCCGGTCGCGCAATGCCAAGCTGGCGCTGATCGACACCTATCTGCGCGATACGCCCGACCCCGACCGGGGTTGGGCGATCGCGGCGCTGACCGGCGATCTCGACCTTCCGGCGGTCAAGTCCGCCTCGATCCGCGCGCTCATCACCGAACGCACCGACCCGGTGCTGTTCGCGATGAGCCGCGACTTCGTCGGCGACACGGCGGAAACGGTCGCGCTGCTCTGGCCCGAACCGCCGGCGGGCAGCATCGCCGATGGTGATCCGCTGACCCTGAATACCGTCGTCACCCGCCTCGCCAGCCTGTCGCGCTCCGATGCGCCGCGCGCACTGGCCGATATGCTCGACCGGCTCGAATCGGACGAACGCTTCGCCCTGTTGAAGCTCGCCACCGGCGGCCTGCGCGTCGGCGTCTCTGCGCGTCTCGCCAAGACCGCGCTGGCGCAGGCGTTCGGCCTCGACGTCGACGCGGTGGAGGAGGTGTGGCACGGCCTCGCCCCACCCTATACCGAATTGTTCGACTGGGCGGAGGGGCGCGCCGCACAGCCGCACGCCGCCGACCTGCCGGTGTTCCGTCCGTTCATGCTCGCCCATCCGCTGGACGACGGTGTCGTCGACCTCGCCGACTATGCCGCCGAATGGAAATGGGACGGCATCCGGGTGCAGCTGGTCCATGTCGCCGGCGAAACCCGCCTCTACAGCCGCGCGGGCGACGACATCACCGCCGCCTTTCCCGAAGTCGCCGCCGCGTTTCGTACGCCCGGCGTCCTCGACGGAGAATTGCTGGTGCGGGGACAGGGACAGGGCGACGCGCTGCACGCCGACGATACCGGCGCGGCGAGCTTCAACGCGCTGCAGCAGCGATTGGGGCGGAAGGTGGTGTCGAAGGCGATGCTGGCCGACTATCCCGCCTTCGTCCGTCTCTACGACATCTTGTTCGATGGAACCGAAGACCTGCGCGAACGCCCCTGGCACGAACGCCGCGCCCGATTGGAAGCGTTTGTGCCCCGGCTCGACCCGACGACCTTCGACCTCTCGCGCCTGATCGACGCCGCGACCTTCGCCGACCTCGCCGACATCCGGTCGCGCGCCCGCGATTCGGCGATCGAGGGGGTGATGCTCAAACGCCGCGACTCGCCCTATGTCGCGGGGCGTCGCGTCGGACTGTGGTATAAATGGAAGCGCGATCCGCTCGTCGCCGATTGCGTGATGATGTACGCCCAGCGGGGCAGCGGCAAGCGATCGTCCTTCTATTCCGACTACACCTTCGGCTGCTGGACCGCCGACCCGGCGCAAGGCGGCGAGCTGCTGCCGGTGGGGAAAGCCTATTCGGGCTTCACCGATGCCGAGCTGAAGGACCTAGACCGGTTCGTGCGCCAGCATACCGTCAACCGCTTCGGCCCGGTGCGCGAGGTGGAGAAGACGCTGGTGCTGGAGGTCGCGTTCGATTCGATCCATGCGTCGAAACGCCACAAATCGGGCGTCGCCATGCGCTTTCCCCGCATCAGCCGCATCCGCACCGACAAGCCGGCGGCAGAGGCGGACCATATCGCGACGCTGCTGAAATGGGTCAGTTGAGCCGGCCAACGCGACCACCGCCACAAACGTCACCCCAGCGAAGGCTGGGGTATCCCGGTAACAGTACGGGACAGGAGCCGCGGGAAACCCCAGCCTTCGCTGGGGTGACGCATTATTTGCCCGGCACCGTCTCCAACGCGATCTCGAACAGCGTCGGCCACCACTTCCCAGTGACGAACAACCGCTTCCCCACCGCATCCCACGCGATCCCGTTCAGCACCGCCTCCGGGTCGAGCGGCCCCAGTTCGGCGCGGAGCGGCGCCAGGTCGACCAGCGCATCGACCTCGCCGGTCGCCGGATCGATCCGCACGATATAGTCGCGGTGCCAGATATTGCCCCACAGCTTGCCGTCGATCATCTCCAGCTCGTTGAGATTATGCACCGGCCGGCCATTGGCGGTGATCGTCACCCGCCGCTGCTCCTTGAACGTCTTGGGTTCCATGAAGCGCAGGGTCGGCGTCCCGTCCGACAGGATCAACGACTTGCCATCGCTCGCCAGCCCCCAGCCCTCACCGGAATAGCGCGCGCGGCCGACCGGCTTTAGCGTCTTCATGTCCCAGCGATGGGCAATCCCGTCCTGCCATGTCAGGCTGACCAGCTGCCGGCCATCGACCGCCAGTCCCTCACCGAACTGCAGACCGGGCAGCTTCGTCCGCGCCAGCACCTTGCCGTCGCTCAACCGCACCCGCCGCACATCGGACACGCCGGGCTGACCGGTGCTTTCGAACAGGTTGCCGTCCTGCCACACCAACCCTTGCGTAAACGCGGTGCGATCATGCGGATAGCGCGCGACGATCCGCGCGGCGATTCCCTGCACCGGAACCGGCACGTGCGCGGCCGGGGGGGCGCCGGTCTGTGCGACGGCGGCGGTGGTGGCGAGCGCGAGGCTCAGCGGCAGTGTCCAGCGGATCATGCGCACGTCTTCCTCGCCTCCTGCTTGCCGGCGCCTGAACCGCTCAGAACGGCACCGCCGGTCCGGCCGGCACGATGCCGGTCGGATTGATGTCCTTGTGGCTGCGATAATAGTGCGTCTTGATCTGGTCGAGATCGATCGTGTCGGCAACACCGGGCAGCGCGGCGACCCGTTCGGTCAGCGCCCGCAGTCGCGGATAGTCGACCAGCCGCCGGATATTGCACTTGAAATGCCCGTGATAGACCGGGTCGAACCGCACCAGCGTCGTGAACAGGCGGATGTCGGCCTCGGTCAGCCGGTCGCCGACCAGCCATTCCCCGGTCAGCCGATCCTCCAGCCAGTCGAGCGATTCGAACAGGGCATGGACCGCCTTGTCATAGGCGGCCTGCGTCGTCGCAAACCCGGCGCGGTACACGCCGTTGTTGACGGTTTCATACACCCGGGCATTCACCGCATCGATCTCGTCGCGCAGCTCGACCGGATAGAAATCGCCCGGCCTGGCGCCCAGATCGTCGAACGCGGTGTTCAGCATCCGGATGATCTCCGAAGATTCGTTGTTCACGATCGCGCCCGCCTGCCGGTCCCACAGCACCGGCACGGTGACCTTGCCCGTCATTCCCGGCTTCGCCATCGCATAGAGCTGGTGCAGGTGATCCACCCCGTTCACCGGATCGCCCGTCCCGCCGAACGCATGTGCAAAGCTCCAGCCCTGCGCACCCATCAACGGTCCGACGACCGTCACCGGCAGCATCGCCTCCAGCCCCTTCAGCGCCCGGACCACCAGGGTGCGATGCGCCCAGGGGCACGCGAGGCTGACATACAGGTGATAGCGGTCCGCCGCCGCCGGAACCCCTGCCTGTCCATCGGGACCGGGCGCGCCGTCGCGCGTCAGCCAGTCGCGAAACCCGCTCTCCGCCCGCTGAAAATTGCCCGACGCATCGGTCGGCGCGACCGGCGTCTCGTTGGTCCACACCCCGTCCTGCAGCATTCCCATCGGCGATCCGTCTCCGCTATCGTCTCTGCAGGAAACGCGTTCACACCGCCTCGGGGTTCCCGCCATCGCGGCGCGCGGCGCTTTCGCGCTTCAGGGGCCGCCCGACCGGGCAAATCTCCTGCACGAATCCGTTCAGCGTATTGGTCAGGTTGTCGGGCACCAACCGGTAATAGACGAACTGCCCGCGCTTCTCGCTGCTGACCAGCCCCGCCGATTCGAGGATCGAGAGGTGCTGCGAAATCGACGGTTTCGACATGTCGAACCGCGCCGCAATCTCGCCCGCGCTCAATTCCGCATGGGCCAGATAGGCCAGAATCTTGCGGCGGGGCACCGACGCCAATGCTTCGAAAACGCGTTGCATGGCGCCACAGATAGACATCCCACCCCGCCTTGACAAATATGCTTCGTTATTTAGTTTATTTCCTAATTACCGAAGGAGGGTCGGCATGAGCGATGGTTCGACGCTGCGGATGAAGGCGACCACGACCAGCGATGCGGTCCATGGGCGGGTCCGCTGGGCGCCGGGACGATCGCTGTGGATCGGCGGCATGACGCTGGCCGCGCTGGCCCTCGCGCCGTTCCACGTCACCTTGGGCAGCGTCGTGCTGTTCCTCGTGACCAGCGGAATCACGCTCTGTGCCGGGCATTCGGTCGGGCTGCACCGGCTGCTGATCCATCGCAGCTTCGTCGCCCCGCGCTGGCTCGAACGGCTGCTTGTCTATCTCGGCACGCTGGTCGGCATGGCCGGGCCGCTCGGCATGGTCCGGCTGCACGACATGCGCGACTGGGCACAGCGCCAGCCGCAATGCCATCCGCTCCACGCACATCGCGCGCCGATGGTGAAGGATGCGTGGTGGCAGATGCATTGCCGGCTCGACCTCGACCATCCGCCGCGCTTCGTGCCCGAACCCTGTCTGCGCGACGACCCCTTCCTGCGACTGTTGGAGACGAGCTGGATGGCGCAGCAACTCCCCTGGGCGCTGCTGTTCTTCGGCATCGGCGGACTGCCATGGCTGATCTGGGGCGTGCCCGTCCGCGTCGCGGTCGGCGTCACCGGCCATTGGCTGGTCGGTCACATCACCCATCGCACCGGGCCGGCCGGCTGGGTCATCGACGGTGCCGCCGTGCAGGGCCACGACCTGCCCGCCGCCGCCCTCATCACCTTTGGCGAGGCATGGCACGGCAACCACCATGCCTTTCCCGAATCGGCGCGGCTGGGGATTTTGCCAGGACAGCATGATCCGGGCTGGTGGCTGTTACTGGCGCTGCGGCGCATCGGCTGGGTCAGCGCGCTGAACGAACCGGCGCATCTGGTACCAAGGGCCGGGCTGCGACGGGTCGGCGTGGAAACGTCCGGGCGGGAGCGGACGGCATGACCGCGCCCCCGCCGCCTTCGGGATGCCTGCGCATCGCGGCACTGATCGTCGCCACGATAGCAGGCGTCGTCATCGTCCTTCTCCTCTGGGGCATCCGCGGCCTGGTTTCGGGCAGCCCGCCCTACGACGCGCCCCTGTGGCTCTCGGTCCAACAGCTGTTGTTCGTCGGTATCGTCGGATGGTGCATCACCCTGCCCTTCGCCCTGCCGATCGGCCTGACGCTATGGCATTTCGCGGTGCGATCGGGGCAGCAACGCCGACGCGACGCCCGGCGCTTCGGGCTGATAACCGGGGCGCTGATCGGCACGGTGATGGCCATCGGCGGCGAATCGACCGGTTGGATGGGGGAAGCGTTCGATTTTCTGGGCTATTGCCTCGCCGGCCTGTGCGCCGGATCGATCGCCCATCGTGCCGCCTATCCCGGAATCTGAGATTTGCCTCTCTTATTCCGTTCGGTTCGAGCAGCTTCGAGCCTGTCGAGAAGCGTCCGTCGAGAACCCCCGTCCCGGCGGAAGTACCGGGCACGCCGCTCACGGATTCTGGATTAACCGCAACAGCGAGCAATCGGGATCGAGCAACGCCCCGATCCGCAACCCGTTCTGCGGCACCGGCGGCTGGAGTCGCGGAAACCCCGTGGCTTGTTCCGGCACCCCGGCGGCCTGCGCGATCGCATAAAAATCATCGACATCATCGAGTCGCAGGCAACTGCCATAGCCGCTGGTCGTCGGATCGAAGTCCGGCCAGGCGAAGAACTCCAGCTGCAGGTCGCCGCGGGTCAGGATCATCCATCCCGCATCGCGCCAACCCTCGACGAACCCGAGCTTTGCATAAAAGGCCAACGTCACCGTAAGATCGCGCGACGGCAGGTTGGGCGTTGCCCGGTCCATCGTACTTCTCCCCTGGCTGAACGGGGATCGATCGGCGGTTGCGCCGCGACACCGGTCCCAAACGAAAAGAGGCCGGCTATCCCATCGGACAGCCGGCCCCGTTTTCATCGTCGAAGCGAGAACCTCACAGCTTGTTGAGGTTCACCGCTGCGTGCTTGCCGCGACGATCGACTTCCAGCTCGAATTCGAGCCGGTCGCCTTCGTTGAGCGTCGGCAGACCCGCGCGCTCGACGGCCGAGATGTGGACGAATGCGTCCGGCTGGCCATCGTCGCGCTGGATGAAGCCGAAGCCCTTCATCGCGTTGAAGAACTTCACGACGCCGCTCGCGCGCTCGCCGGTCAGCTGCCGCTGCGGGCCGCCACCGAAGCCGCCCGCACCGCCGCGAGGTTCCCGCGGCTCGCGCGGGGCGCCGCCGCCGGTGACTTCCATCGGCTCGCCGTCGATCTTGAGGTCGGTCGCCGAGATGCGGCCGCCACGATCGACGAGGGTGAAGCCCATCGGCTGGCCTTCGGCAAGGGCGCTGAGGCCCGCCTGCTCGACGGCCGAGATGTGGACGAACACGTCTTCGCCGCCATCATCGCGCACGACGAAGCCGAAGCCCTTCTGCGCGTTGAAGAACTTGACCACGCCGGTTGCCTCGCCGACAACCTGCGGGGGCATCCCGCGGCCACCGCCGCCGCCGCCGCCGAAGCCGCCACCGCCGCCACGGAAGCCGCCGCCGCCGCCACCGAAGCCGCCGCGATCACCGCCACCGAAACCGCCGCGATCGCCGCCGCCATAGCCGCCACCGAAGCCGCCACGATCACCGCCGCCGTAGCCGCCGCCACCGAAACCGCCACGGTCGCCGCCGAAGCCGCCGCCGAAGCCACCGCCGCCGTAGCTGCCGCCTTCGTCACCAAAACCGTCGCGCTTGTCCCTGCCGCGCCCACCGCGCTCGCCGCGCCGTCCTCGATCGAAACTCATTGCCCTGTTCGTCTTCCCGGTTCGCCCAACTTCATCGTAAACCCAAGCGTCGAGCGAAAAACGCAGGTGTCCGGGCACCGCCAAACCGGGTGCCACTTCCCTGCCATAGCCTAAAACACCGCAGTCCCAAACCAATTTCGCCGCAACAATGCGTCCCGTCGTCCCGAACCTTGTGCAATTGTGGCGAAACCGGCACAGATTCGCCCCATGGATACCATTTTCGCGCTTCTGGCCGACCCTGCCGCTTGGGCGGCCTTCCTAACGCTGGTCGTGCTGGAGGTGGTTCTTGGTATCGACAACCTGGTCTTCATCTCGATTCTCTCCAACAAGCTGCCCGCGCATCAGCAGCAGCTGGCGCGGCGAATCGGGATCGGCCTCGCGCTCGTCATGCGGTTGCTGCTGCTGTCGATGATCGCGTTCATCGTGTCGCTGACCAACCCGGTGTTCGACCTGGGGATACAGGGCGCGCCCGATGGCTATGGCCGCCCGGCCTTCGAAACCGCCTTTTCGTGGCGCGACCTGATCCTGATCGCGGGCGGCCTGTTCCTCGTGTGGAAGGCGACGAAGGAAATCCACCACACGATGGACGACGAACCGAGCGGGGATCCGCTCGACAAGAAGGGCGGCGTCGTGCTGGGCTTCGGGTCGGCGATCGCGCAGATCGTCGCGCTCGACATGGTATTCTCGATCGATTCGATCCTGACCGCGGTCGGCATGACCGACGAGGTGCCGATCATGATGGCCGCCGTCATCGTGACCGTCGCCATCATGCTGGTCGCCGCCGATCCGCTGGCGCGCTTCATCAACGCCAACCCGACCGTGGTCATGCTGGCGCTGGGATTCCTGCTGATGATCGGCGCGGTGCTGATCGCCGACGGCTTCGGCGTGCATGTGCCCAAGGGCTATATCTATGCCGCCATGGCCTTTTCCGCCGGGGTCGAGACGCTCAACATCGTCTCGCGCCGGTCCAAGACGAAGAAGCGCCTGGCGAGGGAAGCCATGGAACGCGAGGCTTCTCGTTGAGGCGGTGCCGGCCCGCTCCCCCTCCCCACCACGCATCGAAGATACGCTGTGGGTGGCGGGGTGGGGGAGGGGGCCGGCACCGCAAAACTCGCTTGAGCGAGTTTGCAAACCCCGCTCCAACCGCTAGGCGCATCCGATGACCGTTTATTTCCACGAAGAAGACCTCCCCGAAGGCGTCTTCGCGCCCGGCGCCGACATCGCCGTCGATACCGAGACGATGGGCCTCATCACCCCGCGCGACCGGCTGTGCGTCGTGCAGCTGTCCGACGGGGGCGAGGACCAGCATCTCGTCCGCTTCAACCCGGGCAGTGATTACGCCGCGCCGAACCTGAAGGCGGTGCTGGCCGACCAGGACCGCGTAAAGCTCTATCATTTCGGCCGGTTCGACCTAGCCGCGATCGAATATTATCTGGGCGTTGTCGCCGCCCCGGTCTTCTGCACCAAGATCGCGTCGCGGCTGGTGCGGACCTATACCGATCGCCATGGCCTCAAGGAGCTGGTGCGCGAGCTGCTGGGACAGGATATTTCCAAGCAGCAGCAGTCGTCCGACTGGGGCGGTCCGGTGCTGTCCGACGCGCAGCGCGACTATGCCGCGTCCGACGTGCGCTTCCTCCACGCGCTGCGCACCGAGCTGGCCAAGCGGCTCGACCGTGAGGGGCGCACCGAGCTGGCACAGGCCTGTTTCGACTTCCTGCCGCACCGCGCGCGGCTGGACATCGCCGGCTGGCCGGAAACCGACATCTTCGCGCACATGTAAGGAAGCCCGATGTCGGACATCGCCCGCCAGGAACGAACGCGTCGGCAGCGCCGCGCCGCGCCTGGCAGCGCGCATGACCGGCTGATCGCGCTGCTGATGGTCGCGCTGCCGATCGCCATCGGCGTGCTGGCCGCGTTCCTGGTCATGGCACCGCTGTTCATGCGCGGCGACACCAGCTTCGTCCTCGACAAGAACAAGGTCGATGTCGCGCAGGAACGGATGCGCCTGCGCGCCGCCGAATATCGCGGACAGGATGCCAAGGGGCAGCCCTTCGTCATCGACGCCGGGTCGGCGGTGCAGAAAAGCTCGGCCGAACCGGTGGTGCAGTTGCAGGAACTGGCCGCCGGCATCCGCCTGCCCGACGGGCCGGCGCGCCTCACCGCGCCGCGCGGGCGCTATGACATGCGCTCCGAACAGGTCGACGTGCTGGGGCCGATCCAGTTTCGCGCCGCCAATGGCTATTCGCTCGACACCGTCAATGCGACGGTCGACCTGAAGACCCGCAAGCTGCGCAGCGGCAGCGCGGTTACCGGCACCACGTCGATGGGGAATTTCAGCGGCGACCGGCTCGATGCCGATCTGGAGGCACGCACCGTCCGCCTGACCGGCAATGCGCGCTTGCGCATCGACCCGGCACGCACGAAATAGTCGCCCATGATTCGTTCCGCGCTCCCCGGCCTGCTCGCCGCCCTCGGCTTCCTCGCGATCGCGGGGTCGGCCCCGGCACAGACGCGGCATGACTCCAACGCACCGATCGACATCTCGGCCAACGCCATCGAATTGCAGGACAAGCAGCAGCGCGCGGTCTTCACCGGCGGCGCGGTGTTCCGCCAGTCGACCATGACGCTGACCGCCGACCGCGTGGTCATCGCCTATAGCGGGCAGATCACCGATGGCGCGCCGCAGGCGACCCGGATCGACGCGACCGGCAATGTCGTGCTGACGCGCCCCGACCAGACCGCAAAGTCGCGCTTCGCCGTGTACGACATCAATCGCCGCGTCGTGACGATGATCGGCGGCGTGCGCCTGACACAGGGGGCGAACACGCTGAACGGCGGGCGGCTGTCGATCGACCTCGACACCGGCCGCGCGACGATCGACGGATCGGGCGTCGGCAGCAGCCCGGCGCCGGGCGGCGGCGTGCAGCAGAGCGGCGGGCGGGTGACCGGCCGCTTCTCGGTGCCCAAGCGGAACTAGCGCGTTTCCCCCGGCAGCCACCAGCGTCATCCCAGCGAAGGCTGGGATCTCCCGGTGACGGCACGCCGCAGGAGCCGCGGAAGACCCCAGCCTTCGCTGGGGTGACGTTCGTGGTCCGATGGGGAGATTGCGGGAAGTTAGGAAACCGATCGACGTTCACCGCATTCCCCGACCAAACCATCGAACGCATCTTTCCTTTTCGTTCAGCTCCATGCAATAATCCTGCCAAAGTCGCGGCAGTAACGCCCCGATACCCGTCGCCCAAGCGATCAGGACGTTGCCGATGCCCGACACCCTGCTGACCCCCGCCACCGAAGCCCGCCCCTTTGCCGAGGTCCCGTCGGACCGCGGGCTGTCGGTCGTGTCGATCGCCAAATCCTACGACAAGCGCGTCGTGCTGTCCGACGTGTCGATGTCGGTCGGGCGGGGCGAGGTCGTCGGCCTGCTCGGCCCCAATGGCGCTGGCAAGACCACCAGCTTCTATTCCGCCATGGGCCTGGTGAAGCCCGATGCCGGCCGCATTCTGTTGGATGGCGAAGACATCACCGCGCTGCCGATGTATCGCCGCGCCATCCTCGGGCTGGGCTATCTGCCGCAGGAAACCTCGATCTTTCGCGGCCTGTCGGTCGAAAAGAACATCCTCGCCGTGCTCGAACTGGCCGAACCGGACAAGGCGGCGCGCGCCGCCCGGCTGGAACAGCTGCTCGACGAATTCGGCCTCACCCGCCTGCGCACCGCCTCCGCCATGGCGATTTCGGCGCGCCGCCGCTCGCCGCCCGACAGCGCCATCGCCGATGCCGTGCGCAGGCGGGTAAGGCCGAATTCGTCGAGCAACTGTTCCAGCCGCGCGGCGCGCGCCGCCTTGTCCGGCTCGGCCAGTTCGAGGACGGCGAGGATGTTCTTCTCGACCGACAGCCCGCGAAAGATCGACGTTTCCTGCGGCAGATAGCCCAGCCCCAGGATCGCGCGGCGGTACATCGGCAGCGCGGTGATGTCCTCGCCGTCGAGCAGGATACGACCGGCATCGGGCTTCACCAGGCCCATGGCGGAATAGAAGCTGGTCGTCTTGCCCGCGCCATTGGGGCCGAGCAGGCCGACGACC
>CAJYRU010000185.1 GCA_913777295.1 uncultured Sphingomonas sp.
ATAAGGATCGGGCATGAACGTCCTGCTGCTGGGATCGGGTGGCCGCGAACACGCATTGGCGTGGAAGCTGGCACAGTCGAACGGGTTAGATACGCTCTACGCCGCGCCCGGCAACCCCGGTATCGCCAGCCATGCGACCTGCGTGCCCCTGAACGCGACCGATCACGCCGCCGTGGTAGCGTTCGTGCAGGAGCATGGCGTGGGCCTGGTGGTGGTCGGCCCCGAAGCACCGCTGGTCGACGGCCTGGCCGATTCGCTCCGCGCCGAGGGCATCCCCGTATTCGGGCCGAGCAAGGCCGCCGCGCAGTTGGAAGGCTCGAAGGGCTTTACCAAGGATCTCTGCCGCCGCGCCGACATCCCGACCGCCGGTTATGTCCGGGTGAACACGCTGGCGGAGGCGCAGGCCGCGCTCGCGACGACCTTCGGCCTGCCGGTCGTCCTCAAGGCCGATGGCCTGGCGGCGGGCAAGGGCGTGACCGTCGCCTTCACCAAGGCCGAGGCCGAGGGCGCGATCACCGACCTGTTCTCGGTCCCCGGTGCCGAAGTCGTCATCGAGGAATTTCTGGAGGGTGAGGAGGCCAGCCTCTTCGTCCTGACCGATGGCGAGGCGCTCCTCCCCTTCGGCTCGGCGCAGGACCATAAGCGCGTCGGCGACGGCGATACCGGCCCCAACACCGGCGGCATGGGCGCGTACAGCCCCGCGCGCGTCCTGACGCCCGAGCTGGAGCAACAAGCGATCGACCGGATCGTGCGGCCGACCGTCGACACGTTGCGCACCGAGGGGACGCCCTTTTCGGGCGTGCTCTATGCCGGGCTGATGCTGACCGAGCAGGGGCCGAAGCTGATCGAGTACAACGCCCGCTTCGGCGATCCCGAGTGCCAGGTGCTGATGCTGCGCTTCCAGGGCGATCTGCTGGCGGTGATGCTGGCAGTGGCCGAGGGGCGACTGGCCGAACTGCCCGCGCCCGCCTTCTCGGACGATCCCGCGCTGACCGTCGTGATGGCGGCGGCGGGCTATCCCGGCACGCCCAGGGCGGGCGGCGCGATCGAGGCGATCGACGCGGCAGAGGCGACCGGCGCGGTGGTGTTCCAGGCGGGCACGAAGATGGACGGCGATCAACTGGTCGCCAGCGGCGGCCGCGTGCTCGCCGTGACCGCCAGCGCCGCGACGGTGGGCGAGGCACAAACCGCCGCCTACCGCGCGGTCGATGCGATCCGCTTCCCCGGCGGCTTTTGCCGCCGCGACATCGGCTGGCGCGAGGTTGCGCGCGAAGCGGGAACCGAGGCTTGATCCCAGCGATTGGGGCGACGCTCGCCCTTGAGGCAATGGGTGGATAGGGTAACACCATGAACGATACGACCGCAGCACCGGCGACCAGCCTCATTCCCGATGGCGTGGCGGCGATCACGACCATTCATTTCGTCCTGCTCGCCATCGTCGCGCTGGCGGCGATCGCGATGATCGTGGTGGGCATGCGCCTGAAGCACCGCCGCAAAGAGGCCGCCCGCCGGGTGGAGGAAAATGCGCAGGAAGCCGGGCTGGCCGTGCGCCAGCCCGACCGCAAGCCGATCAGCGAAGCCTCGCTGACCGAGCCCAAGGCGAGCCCGGCGCCCGCACCTACGCCTGCACCCGCCCCGACTCCGGCCCCGACGCCTGCGTCTGCCCCTGCGCCCGTCGCGACCCCGGTCATGCCGACGCCGAGCGCGCCCGAAGAGCCTGTCTTCGCGGACGAGCCGCTGAACGACGAGCCGGTCGCCGCCGCTGCACCGATGACCGCCAGCCCGGCCGCCGAAGCCGCGACCGCCCCCACCGAACCGTCTCGGCCCGAGGATCAGCCGATCACGCTGCTCAAGGGCCTGGGCCCCAAGCTGACCCAGGCGCTGGCCCAGCACGGCATCACCACGGTCGGCGACATGGCGGGCTTGAGCGAGGCGCAGGCCCAGGCGCTCGACGCCCAGCTCGGGGCATTTTCGGGCCGCATGGCGCGCGACCGCTGGCTGGAACAGGCGCGGCTGCTGGCGGCGGGCGACCGGGTGGGATTTGAGGCGGTGTTCGGCAGGCTCTGACGGAACGCGCCGAGCGTCCGCCGGTTGAGGCATGATGCCGTCGCTCGATCCCCGCACCACCGCCCTGATCCTCATCGACCTGCAAAAGGGCATCGTTCCCCATGCGGGCGGCCCCCGCTCGGGTGAGGAGGTGGTGGCGACCGCCAGGACGCTCGCCGACCGTTTCCGCGCGGCGGGCGCGCCCGTGGTCCTCGTCCATGTCGGTTTCACGCCCGCGACGATGCCCAGCCAGAATGTCGACCGCCCAAGCCTGCCCGCCGGAGGCACGCCGCCCGAATTCAGCGAGTTCTTGCCCGACCTGCGCCAGCCGGACGATATCGTCGTCCTGAAGCATCATTGGGGCGCATTCACCGGCACCGACCTGGACCTGCAATTGCGCAGGCGCGGCGTGCGCACCGTGGTGATCGCGGGCATCTCGACGAACATGGGCGTCGAATCTACGGCACGTTCGGCCTGGGAACTGTCCTATGACGTGGTCATCGCCGAAGATGCCTGCGCATCACGCTCCGCCGAACTCCACGCCTTTGCCATCGAGAACATCCTGCCGCAGATCGCGCGGGTGATGGCGTCCGGGGATATCGAACTCGCCGCTTGAGCCCGGCCGCCGTTGCGCCTTAGATCGTGATGACATTGCATTGAATCGAGGCAAGCCCCTCCCCTTCGGGGGAGGGGTTGGGGTGGGGCCTCGCCACAGACCTCACGCTTGCGGAAGCGCCCCACCCCCGGCCCCTCCCCTGAAGGGGAGGGGTGAGTTCATCTCATGTTATCTTGCTCTAGCCTCGTCCTGTTGAAGGCGGGGCCGTGGCGGCATGGAATTTCTGTTCGAAATCCTGATTCAATATGGCGGCGAGCTGCTGATCCAGCTTTTGATCGAAACCGCCGCCGAGATCGGCGTCCATGGCCTGAGCAAGAGCCTGGGCGAGACATTCCAGAGGCCGAAGAACCCGCTGCTCGCGACATTCGGCTTTGCCCTGTGGGGCCTGATCGCAGGCGGGTTGAGCCTTTGGCTGTTTCCCCATTCCCCGATCACTGACCCGCAATGGCGCCGGATAAATTTGGCTGTGACGCCGATCCTGGCGGGCGGGGCCATGGCCGTGATCGGCAGCCTGCGCCGCCGCCGAGGGCTCCGCCTCGTGCGGCTGGACCGATTCGGCTATGCCTATGTCTTCGCGCTGGTCATGGCGCTGGTGCGGTTCCGCTGGGCGGGGTAAACCGACGTCAGGGTTTGGACGGCGGCGCTACTGGCGCCTTTGCCTGATCGCTGAGCGCCTCCCGCCGCTTCTCCTGTTCGGCCAGCGGCGGCACCCGCAGCGCCTGACGCAGCGCGTCCGACACCAGCGTCAGATCATAGGGCTCCTGCGTCGCTGGGCCGCCACGCGGAATGCTGTATTGCGTGCCCAGCACCTGGGGCTTGCCGATCGACTGGAGATAACGGTCGAGCGTCGCGGATGCGATCCACACCGCCTTGGCCTTGCCGCGTGCCGCCGCGATCAGCGCCAAGAGATGCGCCATCAGATAATCGTTCGGCTTGTCGCCATGCTGGAACAGGAAGGCAGCGTGGTAGAAATCATCGCCGCTGTGCAACGCTCCGGCATCGAGCAGTTCCTGCGTCCGCGCCTTTCGCTTCTCATCGGCAGGGCCGACCACCGACCAGTCGATATTCGGCTGCCGCCGATCGTCCTGATCCGCCTTGAAGATCGCCGACATCTCGGCGTTGGTCGAATACTCCACCTTTTGCTGATAGGCGCGCTTCGCCGTCCAGGGCCCCAGTATACCCTTGCCCGGTACGGCACGGTCGAGAAGGAAGGGCTCGAACCCGACCCCCTGATACATGGCCGAGACATGCCCATCGGCCAGACAGTGCAGACGAAAGATATCCGGGGTCGCGCCGGGACGGGGATCGTCGAAAGTCAGTTCCAGATCGTCGCTCACCGGCTGCACCTTGATCGCCGTGCGGCGGATGACCGGCCCGGTGACGTTCGTGAAGCTTTCCTTGTCAAAGTCAAAATCTTGCGGCCGATCCCATGTCGCCTCCAACCCCTTGGGCGAAGCATGGACGCCGAACTGGAAAAGGGCGGCATCCCCGGTCTTCAATATCCAGTCGCCATCTGCGCACGGCACGGCAGAAACGGACAGGGCGGCGACCAGAAAAGGCAGGATCATCGGCATGACCACAGCCTGTCAGCATTCCGATGCATCGACAATGGCAAATATAATGCCCCGCACTGATCCGCATTGCCGCTGGTTTGACCGGCTGATAGCCTTTCGATCATGATGTTCTGGTCGACTGCCACCCTACCCGCAACCTTGGTGTTGGCCGGGATGGCTTTACCTGCCGCACCCTCCGGCAAAAAAGTCGAAGCATCTCTGCCGATTACGATGGCGTATGCGCCGCCCGACATCTGTACGATAAAGATTTCGGATCAGCTCTTCACGCTACCCAAGGATGATGCCGCCGCGACGACGGCGTTGCGGGAAGCCCGTCGGACCTGGACTTCGGTGTCGATCGGCAGCGAGGCCGACATTCCCTATCGCTGTACCGCTCGGGTCATCTACGTCGTCAACCAGGCCGATTTTCAGCAGATCGACTTCGTGGCACTGCCGCCCCCGAAGCCGAAGACCCTCAAGCCTCGCTGACCAGCAGCTTGTCGATCCGCCGTCCGTCGAGGTCCACCACCTCGAAGCGCCAGCCCTGTTCGACGAAGCTCTCGCCCTCCCCCGGCAGGTGGCGGAACACGGCGAGCGCGAGGCCCGCCACGGTCGCGTAATCGCGGTCGTCGGGCAGGTCGATGCCCAGCCGGTCGGCCAGCGCATCCGCCGCCATGGTGCCCGCCACCAGCAGCGATCCGTCGTCGCGCTCGACCACCGAAGGGGCGTCGCCCGGATCGGCGTCGGAGGCGAATTCGCCCGCGATCGCGGCCAGCAGGTCCGACGGGGTCACGATCCCTTCGAAATGGCCATATTCGTCATGGATCAGCGCCATCGGCACCTCGGCCTGGCGCAGCGCCAGCAGCACGTCCATCGCGTCGATCCGGTCGATCACGACGGGGGCCTTGCGCATCAGATGCTTGAGATCGAGCGGCTCGCCCCGGAACAGCGCCATGGCGATGTCGCGCGCCTGCACCACGCCGACCACCGCGTCGATCGAGCCTTCGCCCACCGGCAGGCGGGTGCGCGGGCTCTCCAGCAGCTTGGCGCGGATCGCCTCGTCGTCCAGCGTGCAGTCGAGCCAGTCGATCTCGGTGCGCGGCGTCATCACCTCGCGCACCGGCCGGTCGGCCAGGCGGACGACGCCCGAGATGATCGAGCGTTCATGCTCCTCGATCACGCCCGACTTGGACGCCTCGGCCACGATCAGGTGGAGCTCCTCGGCGGTCACCTGATCCTCGTTATCGCGGTTCAGGCCCAGCAGCTTGAAGATCACGCCGCTGGTCGAATCGAGCACCCAGACGATCGGCGCCGTGCCCACCGCCAGCCAGCGCATGGGCAGCGCGACAAAGGCCGCGATCGGCTCGGGCTTGCGCAGCGCGAACTGCTTGGGCACCAGTTCGCCCAGGATCAGCGAGGCATAGGTGGTCAGGCCGATGACCAGCGCGAAGCCGAGGGTCGCGGCGGTCGAGGGTGCGACGCCCAGCGCCTCCAGCCTTGCCGCGGTCGGCGTGCCCAGGCTGGCACCCGAATAGGCACCCGCGATGATGCCGGTCAGGGTGATGCCGATCTGGACGGTCGACAGGAACTTGCCCGGATCGGCGGCCAGCGTCAGCGCCGCCTGTGCGCCCTTTCGTCCGCCACGCGCCATCGCCTCCAGCCGAGCACGGCGCGACGACACGATCGCCAGCTCGCTCATGGCAAAGACGCCGTTCAACGCGACAAGCGCGAGGATGATGAGGACGTCGATCCACGGGAAGGGGGGCAGCGGTGCCATCGTTGTGAAGTGCTCATAGCGGGGCGGAAGGGCCTTCGACAACTCCTGTCGTCATGTTCCGTTCAGTTCGGCTACGGAACAAGGCCTTCCGACGCAGCGTTCCGGGGGACGAGACGCTGTCAGAAACTAACAAGGATCAGATTGATGCGACTTCCCGCCAAGCTCCTCACCGCCGCCGCGCTGTCGGCCCTGGTCGCCACCTCGGCCTGCACCACCGACCCGGAAACCGGCCAGCAGCGCCTGTCCAAGGCCGCGATCGGCGGCATCGGCGGCGCGGTCGGCGGCTATCTGCTGGGCGATCTGGTCGGCGGCCGGCGCGACCGTACCGAGAAGATTCTGGGCGCGGGTATCGGCGGCCTCGCTGGCGCGGGGATCGGCGCATACATGGACAAGCAGGAGCGCGACCTGCGCGCCCGCACCGCCGGCACCGATGTCGAAGTGACGCGGCGTGGCGACGACCTCGTGCTGAACATGCCGGCGGGGATCACCTTCGCCTATGACAGCGCCAATGTGCAGCCGCAGTTCCGTGCGACGCTGGACCAGGTCGCCGACGTGCTGCGCGATTACAACCAGACCTATATCGACGTGTACGGCCACACCGATTCGACCGGATCGGACGCGTACAACCAGACGCTGTCGGAACGCCGCGCCGCATCGGTGGCGAGCTACCTGACCTCGCGCGGCGTGCAGTCGGCCCGCATCGGCACGCGCGGTTTCGGCGAGACCCAGCCGATCGCGTCGAACGAGACCGAGGAAGGCCGCGCGGAGAACCGCCGCGTCGAGATCAAGATCGTGCCAATCGAGCAGGATCAGTTGCGCTAAGAACGCCGGAATCACAGCCCGATCCATCCCGTCGCACCGGGCGTCATCCCAGCGCAGGCTGGGATGTCCCGGTCGTGGCGCGGGACAAGAGCCGCGGGAGGCCCAGCCTTCGCTGGGGCGACGATTTCGTTCGGAGGGGTCGGGCTGCCCGTGGATTGTTACCGCCGACGCGGCGGCGTTTCGTCGCTGCGCAGCGTCAGCACCTCCACCCCGGTCGCGGTCACCGCGACGGTGTGTTCAAACTGCGCCGACAGCTTGCCGTCGGCGGTGACGACGGTCCAGTCGTCGTCCTCCTGCACCACCTTGCGCGATCCCTGGTTGACCATCGGTTCGATGGTGAAGGTCATGCCCTCGTGCAGCACCGCGCCGGTGCCGGGACGGCCGAAATTCAGGACCGAGGGTTCCTCGTGCATCTCGCGGCCGATGCCATGGCCGCAATATTCGCGCACGACGCTATAGCCCTGTTTCTTCGCATGGCGCTCGATCGCTGCGCCGACATCGCCCAGCCGGGCGCCGGGGCGGACCTGCGCGATACCGGCCCACATCGCGGCCTGCGCCGCCTGTACCAGCCGCCGCGCCTGCGGGGTGACGGTGCCGACCATGTAGGTCTTGGACGAATCGGCGATGAAGCCGTCCTTCTCCAGCGTGATGTCGAGGTTGACGATGTCGCCGTCGCGCACGATCGCCGCCGCGTCGGGGACGCCGTGGCAGACGACGTCGTTGATCGAGCTGTTGAGGACATAGGCGAAGCCATATTGCCCCTTGCTCGCCGGACGCGCCGCAAGGTCGTCGACGATGAAGCGCTCGACCAGGTCGTTGATCGCCAGCGTCGACATGCCGACCAGCGCCTGGCGGTCGAGCATCTCGAACACGGTCGCGAGCAGCCGGCCCGACGCGCGCATCCGATCGAGTTCGGCGGGCGTCTTCACCATGTCAGGCGGCGACCGCATCGACCGCGCGGACCTGCGCGGCGGCAAGGCGGGTGCGGATGATGTCGTTGAACGACAGGTCGGGATTGGCCTCGGCCATCATGCCGATCGTCATCCAGAATTCGGCTTGTGCGTTGATCGAGCGGCACAACACCCCGCTCGCCCGCCGCACTTCCTCGTGCAGTGCGTCGTCGATCTTCACGATACCCATCCGCGGCCCTTTCAATATACGAAACATATATGGTCCGTATATCGGAACGTCAAACCGAGCGTCTTCCCAAGAAGAAGCCGCGCAGCAGCGCCGCCGATTCGGCCTCGGCGATACCGGGATAGATGTCGGGGCGATGATGGCAGGTCGGCTGGGTGAAGAAGCGGGGTCCGTGTTCGACCGCCCCTCCCTTCGGATCGGACGCGCCGTAATAGAGCCGGGCGATGCGGGCATGGGCGATGGCGCCGGCACACATCGCGCACGGCTCCAGCGTCACCCACAGGTCGCAATCCTCCAGCCGGTCGCGACCCAGCGCTTGCGCCGCCGCGCGAATCGCGAGGATTTCGGCATGGGCGGTCGGGTCGGCCAGTGCGCGCGGGGCATTGGCGGCGGTCGCGATGACCTGCCCCGCCCGCATCACCACCGCGCCGACCGGCACTTCGCCCAAATCGGCGGCGGCGCGAGCGGCGGCGAGCGCGTGGTGCATCGGGGCGGCATCGAACATGCCCGCCCCCATGCCAGCGCCGCGCCGCCGCAGCCAGTCCTCACTGGCCAGCGGGGCGTTCGACCTTGATCGCCGGCACCTCGACCGATTTGTTGACGGTGCCGACCTCGACCTTGCCGACCTCAACATCGAATTTGGGCGCCTGCCCGCCCTCGACCTTCACCTGCGGCAAAGCGGCGCGCTGCGTCTGGTCGATATTGATGAAGTTGAACGCCATCAGCCCGGCGACGATCAGGACCACCACGCCCAGCAACCCCAGAAATCCGCGCATCCACCGTCTCCCACGCTTGCCATCATCCGAATCGTTGCCGTAACAACGCAGCCGCGGCGGCGAGGGTTGCACCCGCACCCTTGTGGTTGACGCGCGGGCCGTTCGACGCTATCCGCGCCGTCTTTCCGGGGCATGTGTCCCGACACAGAATCAGGATCAAATCATGTCGCGCATCTGCGAGCTGACCGGCAAGGGCCGGCAGGTGGGTCACAATGTTTCCCACGCCAACAACAAGACCAAGCGCACGTTCCTGCCGAACCTGCAGAACGTCACGCTGATGTCGGAAGCGCTGGAGCGCTCGATCCGCCTGCGCGTGTCGACCCACGGCCTGCGTTCGGTCGAGCATGTCGGCGGCCTCGACAACTGGCTGCTGAAGACGAGCGACGACGACCTGTCGCTGCGCGCCCGCCGCCTGAAGCGCGACGTGAAGAAGGCCGCCGCGGCAACCGCCGCCGCCTGATTCGGTCACGCCGGTTACAAGACGGACCCGCCGGGGCGCTGCGCAGCGACCCGGCGGGTTTTGTCGTGGGCGGGATATGAAGCGTACACCGATCAACGATACGCCCCCGCCGGTCGAAGCCGCTCGATGTGGTGGAACCCGCGGACGAGCCTGACGCAGCGGTCATCGCGAAATGCCGGCCCGGCGCCCCGGCGCCCTTGCCGTGCCGATCGCCAGGCGCAATGACCGGACCATGGCCGACCCCGACATGATCCGCATCGCCGCCGCCCTGATCGAGGACGGGAACGGGCGCATGCTGCTCGTCCGCAAGGCCGGCACCCGGTGGTTCATGCAGGCCGGTGGGAAGATCGAGGCCGGCGAGCAGCCGATCGATGCGTTGTGCCGCGAATTGCACGAGGATCTGGGGCTGGTCGTCGACCGTGGCGCCACCGCCCATCTCGGCCATTTCACCGCGCCGGCCGCGAACGAGGCGGGACGGACGGTACATGCCGAACTGTTCCGCATGCGCAGCACGCAGCATCCCGCCCCCCGGCTGGAAATCGAGGAATCGTCGTGGGTCGATCGGGCGGCAGCGGAAGCCCTGCCGCTTGCGCCGCTTACCCGCGACCATGTGCTGCCGCTGCTTACGCCGCCGGTCGCGCCGGCACGACCCTGCCAAGGATATTGGTCAGCGCCTGCCTGCTCGGGCGACCCGTGCGCTACAACGGATCGGCCAATACGCTGGAGGACGCGCTGCTGGATCGCTGGGTCGCGCATGGGCGCGTCGTGTCGGTCTGTTCGGAGGTGATGGCGGGCCTGCCCACGCCCCGGCTGCCCGCGGAGATTGCGGAGGGACAGGACGGAACCGCCGTGACGCGCCGCACCGGCCGCGTCGTCGAGGCCGACGGGACGGATGTTACCGATATCTATCTGGCCGGTGCGCGACTCGCGCTCGACCAGGCGATCCGCCACGGTTGCCGTCATGCACTGCTGACCAATGGCAGCCCCTCGTGTGGCAGCGGCTTCGTCTATG
Source organism: uncultured Sphingomonas sp. (assembly GCA_913777295.1). Classification (GTDB taxonomy): domain Bacteria; phylum Pseudomonadota; class Alphaproteobacteria; order Sphingomonadales; family Sphingomonadaceae; genus Sphingomonas. The sequence goes on from CAJYRU010000185.1 coordinate 10,200, forward strand.
ACGGCAGTTTCTGGGGTCGGCGGATCGAAAGGGTTGCCGTGACCGCCGCGCTGCTGCGTCAGCATGGGATAGCGGTGTTCGCGCCGGGCGACCTGTCGGCGCTGGCGGCGGCCCTCGAGGAATGGGATCGGTTCTAGCGCCCGATCGACATTCAGCGACGATCGTCACTATTCGTCATTTCCGCAGGCGGAAATCCATAACTACTGACGTTTCGGCTGGACTTGCGACGCTGGCGCATATGGACTCCCCCCTTAGGAGGGAGTGACGATAGAGATAGAGCAGTCGTCCCGCGTCCCAAGGGACTGAATGTCGATCGGCGCTGGGATCAGATTCATCTGCCCTGAAACTGAAACATCACCCCAGCGAAGGCTGGGGTCTCTGGCGGCTCCTTCCGCGTGCTACCAGCAGGAGATCGCAGCCTTCGTCGCTGGGATGACGCGACGGATCAGCGCTGCAGGATTGGACGCTCGAGCACTACCGGATCAGGAGAGCGCCGGCACGACGGCGAGTTCGACGCGGCAAGGCGAGAAGAGGGCGCGATGCCGGCCCCTGACCGCCGACCGCCTCCAGCAAAAAACGCCCGCCGAGCATGGTCGACGGACGCTTCTTTCACGGTGCTCGACGCGCCTTCTAACCGGGGCCGGGCAGCCCCCGCCCCGGGTCAGTCCGAGCCGAAGATGTCGCGGGTGAACAGCTTGTCGCCGATATCCTCCAGCTCGGGGGCGGCACGGTTGGCGATGATGACGTCGCAATCGGCCTTGAACTTGACGATATCCTTGACGACCGCCGACCCGAAGAAGTGATCGTCGTGGAGCGCGGGTTCGTACACGACGACCTCGATCCCCTTGGCCTTCACCCGCTTCATGATCCCCTGGATCGACGACTGGCGGAAATTGTCCGATCCGGCCTTCATCGTCAGGCGATAGACGCCGACCCGCTTCGGGCGGCGGGCGATGATCTGGTCGGCGAGGAAATCCTTCCGCGTACGGTTCGCATCGACGATCGCGCGGATCAGGTTCTGCGGGACTTCGGAATAATTTGCTAGCAGCTGCTTGGTATCCTTGGGAAGGCAATAGCCGCCATAGCCGAAGCTGGGGTTATTGTACTGCATCCCCACCCGCGGATCGAGGCCGACGCCCTCAATGATCTGCCGCGTGTTCATGCCGCCGGCGATCGCATAGCTGTCGAGTTCGTTGAAGAAGGCGACGCGCATCGCGAGATAGGTGTTGGCAAACAGCTTAATCGCCTCAGCCTCGCGCGAATCGGTGAACAGCACGGCCACGTCCTTCTTCTCCGCGCCCTGCAGCAGCAGGTCGGCGAAAATGCGCGCACGGTCCGAGCGTTCTCCGACGATGATACGCGACGGATGGAGATTGTCGTAGAGCGCGCGGCCTTCGCGCAGGAATTCGGGGCTGAAGATCACCTGCGGCGCGTTCAGCCGGACGCGGACGTCCTCGACGAAGCCGACCGGGATGGTCGACTTGATGACGACGGTCGATTGCGGGGCGTGTTCGACTGCCAGCTTGATGACCGCCTCGACCGAGCCGGTGTTGAATTTGTCGGTTTCGACATCGTAGTTGGTCGGGGTGGCGACGATAACGTAATCAGCTCCGGCCAGTGCCGCCGCCGCATCGGTGGTCGCCGACAGGTTCAGTTCGCGCTCCGACAGGAACTGTTCCAGTTCGGTATCGATGATCGGCGACTTGCGATCATTGACTAGCGCGACGCGCTCCTCGGAAATGTCGACCGCGACGACGTCGTTATGCTGTGCCAGCAGGACGGCATTCGACATGCCGACATACCCAAGGCCGAAAACCGCGATCTTCATTCGATGTATCCCCGCAAAATATCGTCCTGCGTTTACCCGCCCCGATGGCGTCACGACAAGCCCTTTGCTGCACCACAGCATGGCCGAAATTATCGGCCTGGGACACTATGTTGGCCAATTATGGTCACAAGCGCAACGGCAGCGCGAATTTCAGCAGCAGGGTCCGTTGGGTCATCGACTGGTTATCGTCGGACACCACCCACAGGATCAGCCGATCGCCGTCGCGAACCAGCGCCAGTCCTTCGAAATTATCGTGCAGCGCGGGCGGTTCGAACCGGGCGATGGTGCGCCCCGTCACGAGCTGGCCGGGACGCAGGCCGCGCATGTCAGCGATCTGCAGCCGCGCCGTAAAATAGTCGCGCAGGCTGATGCTGCGCGTCAGGACCAGTAACCGTCCATCGGGCAGCGCGACCGCATCGGTCACGCGGTAGTCGGCGGGTGCCTGGTAGCGGAACGGCATCGGCCGGATGCCGGGCGCGGTCGGGTCGCCGGGAAAGCGCAGCGCGAAATAGCCCTGCCGCCCCTTGCGGCCATGCGCCTCGCTCAACACCAGCACCGATCCGTCGGGCATCGCCGCCATCGCTTCGGGGCCGCCATTTTCCGACCAGCGCCGCATCGCGCGCGGCGCGGCGTGTCGCACCGGGCGGAAGTCGCGGTCGAAGCGCCAGATCTGGTTGTGGCGTTCATAGCCGACCAGCATGTCCCCGCCGGGCAGCACCGCCAGCGACTCGGTGTCGCGGTCGCGCTTTTCCCAGCCCGTCCCCGGCCCCGCCAGTTCGGTGACCCGGGTATCTCGCACCCGCCAGTCGCGCCCCATCCGGAAGCGAAGCAACGCCCCCCCATCGGACAGGAGCATGAACCGGTCGCCCGCGACGTGGATCGCGGAGAAGCCGCCAAAGGCCGGATCCGACGCGGTCAGCGACACGCCGCCGAGATAGGTCAGCGCACCGTTGCGCACCCGCCGCGGATCGCCCGGATAGAGATCGACCGGGGCCGCATCGACCTGCGGCGCCGCGCGATACAGCGGCAGCCGTTCCGAACCGCTCCACGAGGGAAGCAGCAACAGCACGGCGAGACAGACCAGCAGGATACGCATCGCCCCCGCCTTACCCGATCGCCTCCCTGCCGCCAGTAGCCATTTGCCGCGATTAGGGTACAGCGCGATGCGAGACCGGAATGCAGCGATGGGATGGTATAAGGTGGTGGATGTCGTTGAACTGGCCACGGGCCTGATCGCCTGCGACAGCGTGACCCCGGCGCGGGGGCAGATATTCGACGTGCTGGAGGCGGCGCTGGTGCCGCTGGGGTTCGATGTCGACCGGTTGGTGACCGGCGAGGCGCCGGACGGCCCGGTCGAGAACCTGCTGGCGGTGCGCGGCACCGGCGGACGCCATTTCGCCTTTGCCGGCCATGTCGATGTCGTGGCCCCCGGCCCCGGCTGGACCACCCCGCCCTTCGCCCCCGAACTGCGCGACGGATTGCTGTTCGGGCGCGGTGCGGTCGACATGAAGGGCGCGGTCGCCGCCTTCGTCGCGGCGGCGGCGACGGTGCCGGCGGATGCGGGCACGATCAGCCTGATCGTCACCGGCGACGAGGAAGGGCCGGCGGTGTTCGGCACCCGCGCGCTGATCGACCGGATGGCGGCACGCGGTCTGCGGCCCGACCTGTGCCTCGTCGGGGAACCGACCTCCACCCAGCGGTTGGGCGACATGGTGAAGATCGGGCGGCGCGGGTCGGTCAATGTCTGGATCAACGTGCCCGGCCGGCAGGGGCATGTCGCCTATCCGCACCTTGCCGACAATCCGATCCCCAAGCTGGTCGCGGCGCTGGCGGCGATCGAGGCCGTTGTGCTGGACGACGGTAACGCATGGTTCCAGCCGTCGAACATCGAGGTGACCGACATCATGGTTGGCAATCCGGCGACCAACGTCATCCCCGGCCATGCGTCGGCGCGGCTGTCGATCCGGTTCAACGACGAACATTCCGGTGCCGCGCTGGTCGAGCGGATCACCGCGATCGTCCACGCCCATGCCCCCGATGCGCAGGTGGAGGGGCGGATTTCGGGCGAAGCGTTCCTGACCCTGCCGGGGGACTTTTCCGCGATGGTGTCGGCGGCGATCGAACGCCACACCGGCATCACGCCGGACCTGTCGACGACCGGCGGAACATCGGACGCGCGGTTCCTGTCGCGCTTGTGCCCGACGGTCGAGTTCGGCCTGCTGAACGCGACGATGCACAAGATCGACGAGGCGGTGGCGGTCGACGACCTCCGCGCGCTGACCGCGATCTATGCCGATATCGCCCGGACCGCGCTGGCATGACGGCGGCGCGGCGCAGGCTTAGGCGGCCGGTAACCATTTCGTAAGCAGTCGCCACAACGCTTTCGTAAGCAGTCGACGCTAGCTTCGTCGGCGTTGAACCAGTTGGGGAACGTCGTGTTGCAGCCCGCACAAATCACTACCGGCCTGTCGGGAAACCGCCGCGGACGCCAGCGCATCGGCATCCAGCGGTCGGCCGTGCTCCGCCTCGCCGGGCATCCGCCGATCCCCATTACGCTGGTCGACCTGACCCGTGACGGCTGCCTGATCGAAACCGACGCCGTGCTGGCGGCGGACCAGCAGATTGAGCTGGGCATTGCCGGCATCGGCACCGTCGGCGCGCGGGTCGTGCGGTCCGGCACGATCGGCTATGGCTGCGAATTTGCGGAGACGCTGCCGTCCGGTGCGATCACCAATGCCAGCCGCGCCAATGTCGTGCAGTTGGAAAGCGACATGGCGATGGCGTCGGCAGATACGGCCCCGGCTAGCAAGATTTCGCCGCGTCAGCGCCTGTTGGCTATCGCCGCAATCGTGACTTTGCCTTGGGCAGCGGCCGCCGGAATCATCGCCGTTTTGCGCTGATCGCCCCGCCTGGCGGTGCCGCCCGTCGGCGACACTGGTCATGTACCGGAAGTTCTAGCAGCATGCCGATGTACGATGGCCCGCACTGTCTATGATGACATTCGCGAGGTTATTTCCAGGCTCAGGACTCATTGATTGATCCAAAAGATGACGGATGCGGCGAGGGCGATGGCGGACATGAAAGCGTGTGCGCATCGGTCGTAGCGGGTGTGGATGCGCCGCCAGTCCTTGAGGCGATCGAACATGTTCTCGATCCTGTGACGATGACGGTAGAGGGCGGCATCGTCCGGGATCGGTGCCTTGCGACCTTTGCGTGACGGCATGCAGGCAGTAGTGCCGCGTATGGCTAGCGCCTGACGCAACCAGTCGGCGTCGTAGCCGCGATAGGTGAGCAGAACCGGCGCGGGCGGCATCGCCTCGAACATAAGGTCAGCGCCCTTATAGTCACTCATCTCCCCTTCGGTGATCAGCATGACGCGCGGGCGACCACGATCATCGCAGACGGCGTGCAGCTTGGAGTTCAGGCCTCCTTTGATGCGCCCGATACATCGGGGAAGAGCCTCTTCTTGAGCAGGCTGGCTGCCGTTCGATGCGCTTTCAGATGCATTGCATCGATCATCAACTGATCCGGTGGCTCACCCTCCGCCGCCAGTCCGGCAAAGATGCAGTTAAACACCCACATCCGGCTCCGGCGGATGAACCGATTGTAGATCGCCTTGGGCGGACCGTAAGCCGCCGGCGCATCTCGCCAACGCAGGCCGTTGCGGATCACGAAGATCATGCCACTGACGATCCGCCGGTCATCCACGCGCGGCACGCCATGCGACAACGGAAAATACTGCTCAATCCGCTGCATCTGCTTGTCCGTCAGCCAGAACAGGCCACTCACCGGTGGCTCCTCCACCACCAATGAATCAACCCGACACCGCTCATGCAAGCTATTTAATAGGTCCTGAGCCTAGGTGTTTGATCCCGACATTTGATGGTGCGGGTTTGATGCAAAGCGGGCCGGATCATTTTGCCACGCCTTGCAGATGGCTTCGTAGGGTGTGAGACCCTTGAGGGTCTTGAGCCTTCGTCCGAAATTGTAGGCGACGACAAAGTCACCGAGGTGCCGCCGCAGCTGGTCATGGCTGTCGTAATGGTAGCGCTTGACGGTCGCCTCCTTGATGGTGCGGTTCATCCGCTCCACCTGGCCGTTGGTCCACGGATGCTTCACCTTGGTCAGCCGGTGCTCGATGCGGTTCTCGTCGCAGACGCGGTCGAAGATATGGTGGAAGACGTATTTGTCACAGGCGCGGTTGGTGAACTGTATGCCGTTGTCGGTCAGTACGGTGTGGATGGTATAGGGCACGGCCGCGACCAAGTTTCGCAGGAACTGAGCGGCGATCATCTTCCCGGCTTGCTCATGCAGTTCGACGAACGCGAACTTGCTCGTCCGGTCGATTGCCACAAATAGTCGTAGCTTACCCTCGGCTGTCTGCACCTCGGCGATGTCGATGTGGAAATAGCCGATCGGGTAGGTCTTGAACTTGCGCTTGGGCACCTTGTCGTCGGTGATCTCGGGCAGGCGGCTGATGCCGTGGCGTTGCAGGCAGCGATACAGGGACGAGCGCGTCAGATGAGGGATCGTCGCCTGCAGCGCATAGAGGCAGTCATCCAGCGGCAGCAACGTATGGCGTCGGAACGCGACGACGACCGCTTCCTCCTCGATGGTCAGCACCGTCGAGTGCGGGTCTTTCGGCCCGGTCGGCAGATCCTTCACCGCCGTCCGCTTCTTCCACTTGGCGACCGTCTTCTGGTTGATGCCGTGGCGCTTGGCCAATGCCCTCAGGCTCTCTTGACTACGCTGTATCGCTCGACGGACTGCCTCTGTCGTACAGGCGCTCCCGTGTAGAACCTGTCCCATAGTGCATCCTTCCAGGCTTGCGCCGATGATGCACCATCAAATACCCGGATCAAACACCTAGTAGGTGTTGCGATGCACGATGACGCGTAGCGTCATGAAGACGATCGCGAGGTCGCGCCAGAAGGACCAGTTAGCGATATATTCCAAATCAGCCTGCAATCGGTTGGTTAAATCTTCGGTATGCACCGTCGCGCCGCGATAACCGCGCACTTGTGCCAGTCCGGTAATGCCGGGCTTGAGCGTATGGCGGTGCCAGTAGCGTTCATCGACATCCCAGAACAGCTGCTCGCCCGCCAGCGAGCCGAGTGCGTGTGGGCGTGGGCCGACAATGCTCATATGTCCCAGTAGGACATTGAATAGCTGCGGCAGTTCGTCTATGCTCGTCCGCCGTAAGACATAGCCGACACGGGTAATCCGGTCGTCGTCGCGGCTGGCGGACTTGGCACCCGTCGCATCGGTCTGTTCGACGCGCATGCTGCGGAATTTCAAGATATGAAAGAACTTGTTGCCGCGTCCGACGCGACGCTGCCGGAACAGGATCGGACCCGGACTGTCAAGCTTGATTGCCAGCGCAATGATACCGAGCGCCGGCAGCAGCAGGATCAGCGCCGGTATGCAGCAGGCGAGGTCGAACGCACGCTTGGCCATCGCCCGCCGCAGGGAAAGTGGGCCGACGGCAACTACCAATGTCGGCACCTTCGATACCTTCGACAGCCGTAGAGCTCCGAACATGTCGATTTCGCCGACGACGATTTCGCCTCGAACGTCGGCGCCCTTCAACATCATCGCCCAGTTCGCGCGTGCTTCGGGTTGGCAAGCGATGATGACGCGGTCATGGCCTTGTATCATCTGGGCGAAGCGATCGAGCATAGCCGGGTCGCGCATATCGGGACGAATGCCCTGTTCCCGAGCGTCGATCACGCGAAATTCCGATGGGACGTTCACGCTCGCTTCGTCGCAAATCAGTACTTGTAGGAGTAGTTTGTTGCGCAGCCGCGTTTCGACATAAAGTGACACAAGCTGGCGGAACACGACCACCAGTACCAAATCCCCGAACATCGCCACCGCCAGCAGCAGCCGCGACATATCTCGGTCCAGCCGAAGGAAATAGGAAATCAGGAACAACGCACCATAGGTCAGGAACAGGGACCGCACCGCCGCGCCGGTGTCAATCATCGTTTGCGCGCCCGACCGCAGCGAGAAAGCACCGGAATTGAACGCGATAACGCTGTAGATGAAGCAAGCAACAACCAGGACAGCCGATACACTACCCTTAACGTTCAGGAACGTGGTCGGGAACAATAGTCCGATCGCGATCGCCAAAAGGTCCAGTACGAGCAATGAGACGTACAGCCGCACACGCGCCGCATGGGGCGTTTGCCAGACACGCAGGTTCGCTCCGTCGAAAGTGCTGGCCCCGTCAGCTGGAAAAGGCGTCTTCTTCACCCGGCGTACCCCATTGCTCTTCCCTGACGCGCGCATCGAATCACGCGACGCTCCCCATATGTTCGCTCGCGATCCAGTGCGGGCTTTTCATACCGTCACCGATCCCGTTCGGCCATTCGACGCGCCATAGCCGACCACAGAACCGGACGCGAGCAGGCGTTTACATCGCCCGCGACAATCGACCGTCGCGCCGTCCGCCCAGTCGTCCTCCGCCGGCGGTGGATGGTGAACGCCGTCCTAGAAAAATCTTCGCGCAACATCGGACGAAATAGGCAACGTATTCAATACCGCCGATGGTGCGCAGCGCAATGCTGCAAAAGTCGCTCGGAAGCGACCCGGAGGACCAACCGTCCCGCGGTGGTTCAGCGTCGCTGCAAGACGTCGCGATACCTCCCGATCGCCTGCTCAGCGATCCGGTTCCAATCGAACCGCGCGCGGATCGCCGCTCCGTCGACCGGCGCAAGCAACGCGGGATCGACCAGCCGGCGCGCGAGCGCGGCGACGTCACCCATCGGGAAATACCGGTCATGCGGCAGTCCGACGTCCAGATTAGCGTCGATATCGCTGAGCAACGTGGGCGCGCTGACCGCCGTCGCTTCGAGGCCGGCGATCGGCAGCCCCTCATGGTGCGACGCCAGCACGAACAGCCCAGCGCTGCGATACAGGGTCCGCAATTCGTCGCGCGGCAACATGCCGGTAAAGATCACCTGGTTCGATTGCTGCGCCAAAAGCTCCCGGACGAACGGCGTTTCATGGTCGGCGCCGCCGGCGATGACCAGCTTCATCGGGCTGCCCGATTGCTGGTGCGCCGCGACCAAGTCGGCGAACCCCTTTTCCGGCACAAGCCGCCCTACCGACAGGATGAACCTGCCGCGTTGCAGCCCGAACCGATCAAGGACGCGCGGGTCTTCCTGGCCCTCGGTGATGACGGCCGGCACCCCGTTGGGAATGTAGTGGATTCGCCCGGCGCGTTCGGGAAACTCGCGACGCAGTTGTTCGGCCAGCGTTTCCGACACGACGATCACCTGATGTGCGTAGCGGATCGCCAGCTTTTCGCCAGTCACCAGCATCCATTTCGCGAAACCGCCCCATTTCGCTCGGCGATAGTCGCGACCATGATGCGTCACGACAACCCGTAGGCCGAGCAGACGGGCCAGCGGCGTCAGCAGCGCTGGGCCGATCGCATGGATATGCAGCAGATCGACGCGGCGGACGATGCCGAAATACAGCGTCGCCAGCAGCGTGTTCAGCGTCGCCTCGACCGACGAAACCCGGGTCGAAGGGAGCGGCACGACCTGAAGCGCCCCCACGGCATAGGGCGACCGCTGCTGTACATAGGGACGCCGCGCGGCGAGCGTGACCCTGGTCATGGGATCGATCGCCACCATCCGGGGATAGAGCTCCTCGCAATGGCTTTCGATGCCGCCCATCACACCCGGAATACCACGCAATCCGGTGACGCCGACCCGGATGGGCCGGCGTCTGGTGGGCAGGGGGTCACGCATAATAGGTCTTGTACTTGTTATAGTAGAAGGTCGGGTCGCCATAGCCGCTCTTGGCCATCGCGCGCAGGTCGGCGCGGGTCAGCACGACGCCGGCGGTCACCGCGCCCACCTGATCGAGCAGGCGCATCGCATGACCGACCGCCTTGCGCGGGGTCGATCCCCAGCGCACCGCCAGCACGACGCGGTCAGCGAGCGCGGCGGCCTGCCGTGCCTCGACCACCGGCAGCACCGGCGCGCAGTCGAGCAGCACCAGGTCGAACCGATCGCGCACCTGGGACATCAGCCGGCGCATCGCTTCCGATCCCAGCAGGTCGAAATCATTGACCGCGCCCGCCTGCGGCAGGAGGAACGCGCCGCTGGCCTCGTCGACGACCATCGCCTGGTCAAGCGTGCAGCTACCCGCGAGCACTTCGGCGAAACCGGTCCGAGTATCGACGTTCAGCCGCCGGGTAGTGGCACGCTGGCGAAGATCGCTATCGATCAGCAGCACCCGCTGCCCGGCCAGCGCCGCCGAGCGCGCGAGGCAGATCGACAGGGTCGTCTTGCCTTCCGCCGGCAGCGCGGAGGTGATGGCAACGACCTTCGCGCCCGACCGCTTCAGATTGGTGCGCACCGCCCGGAACGATTCCGCGAAGACCGAGGACGGATTGCCGATCAGATATTGCGACGGACCGATCGGGTCGCGGCGCGACACCTTCACGCCCGGTATGGTCGAGAGGTCGGGGATCAGGCCGATCGACGGCACGCCCAGTTCCTCCTCAACGTCCTCGCTCGTCTTGACGCCGCTTTCCATCATTTCGAGGACGGTCACGGCAAGGCCGGCCGCCAGCAGCGCACCGACTAGGCCGATCAGGGTATAGACGATTGGATTGGGCGAAACCGGGGCCGCCGGCGGCAGGGCGTGCGCAATGACGTGCGCCAGCGTCTGATCAGTCCCTTGGCGCGCGACGGCGGCGCGATACTGGTCGAGGAAGGTCTGGTACAGGTTGCGCGCCGCATCGGCGCTGCGCTGCAGGTCGTTCAGGCGGACCGAGGCGGCGTTTTCCGCCTGCAATGCGCCTTCGTTGCGGCCGATCGAGGACTGGAGCGAGCTTGCGCGGCCGCTAGCGACGCGTGCCTCCGATTCGAGGTTGGAGATGACGCGGTTGACCTCCGCCTTGATGCGGGCATCTACCTCGGCCAACTGCCGGTCGACGCGGGCGAGATCGGGATGGAGCGGACCGTAGCGGCCGACCATGTCCGCGCGTTGCGTGCTTAGCTGCGCCTGTTGCGCGCGCAGCCCTTGGACCACTTCCGAATTGAGCGCGGCGCCGAGCGCCTCGCCGCTGCTGCCACGGGCGAGCTGGCCGCGCGCCGTCGCCAGCCGCGCCTGCGCCGCGGCCTGTTCCGCTTGGGCCTGGGCAAGCTGGCCGTTCAGCGCGACGGTCGCCTGCGAACTGTTCGTCCCGCCCGGCGTCACATCGACCAGCCCGTTGCGCGCACGATAGCTGGAGATCGCCGATTCGGCCGAAACGACCTCGGTGCGCAACTGCTGGATTCGCTGGCGCAGAAGCCGGATCTGCCGCTGGCGCTCCGCCTCCTTATTGCCCAGCCGCGCGGCGACATATTCGTCGACGACGCCGTTCGCAATGTTCGCCGCCTTGGTCGAGGAGAAGGACCGGGTCGTAACCGCGATCGCGTAGGACAGGCCGGTCCGCTTAATATCGACCTTGCCCTGCAATGCAGCGATGGCGTTTTCCCGCGCCGCCGCCGGCGTCGTCGCATCGCCGGCAAAGGCTGGATCGCGGGCGAGGCCCAGCTTGTCGACGACACGCGCGGCGACCGCCGGCGACCCAAGGACCTGCACCTCGGTATCCACCGCCGGGGAATCGGTCGGGAGGTCGGTGCTGGTCTGTTCGCCCAACTGCGCCTCGCGCCGGTCGAGCGCGACTTGGGCCGACGCCTCATAGACCGGACGCTGAAGACGATAAGCGAGGAACGCCATCGCCGCGACCGCCAGCGAGACCGCGACAATCACCAGCCAGCGGCGGCGCAGCAGCGCGCCGAGCCTCACGAAATCGATCAGCCCCTTGCGATCGAGTACCCCGCTTCGTCCGGCGGCCTGTTGCTCGGTCGTGTCGCTCGTCATTTAACCATTCCTCGATCAGACAGGCCGGTCCACTACCCTCGCGGGCACCCGGTAGGCGGTCAGCTGTCCCCGCTTAGAGAACATTCGGCGTAACGTCGATTACCGTTCCCGGAAAGAGCGGGAGAACGCTTCCACCATTGGATCAATCATATATTGCAATGCGGTGCGCTTGCGAAGCCGAATGAACACCTGCACCGGAATTCCCGGTCGAATCCCTGTCGATTTGCCGCCGCGCGCCTGTTGCAGCGCAGCATATTGACTGGGTGGCACGGCGACATCGACCTCGTAATAGGTCGCCCCCGTCCGTTCGTCGGTCAGCGCATCGGCCGATACCGATCGCACCGTCCCGAGAATGATCGGCAGGTCGCGCTGGTGCAGCGACAGGAACCGGACCTCGGCCTCGCCGCCTTCCTCCACCCCGTCGATATCGCCGGGCGCGAACTGCGTCCGCACGATCAGCGGCGCGGCATCGGGCACGATGTCGAGGATGCGCTGACCCGGCGCCAGCACTGCGCCCTGCGAAAAGACACTGAGACCGACGACCCGCCCGGCCACCGGCGCACGCACCGCGGTGCGCCGCAACTGGTCGCGCGCGGCCAGCCATTTCGGGCGCATCTCGTTCAACTGGAACAGCGTGTCGCGCAACGCCGCCGAACTCTCGGTCTGCATCCGCCGCTGGTTCTGGACATCCTCGCCCGCGACGCCGCTGATGCTCGCCCGCGATGCTGCGACCCGCGCGTTCAGGTCGGCGATCGCCGCGTCCATCTGCGATACACTGCGTTCGAGCTGGCGGATCGAATTCAGCGATATAAAGCCCTTGTCCTGCAACGTACGCGCACTGGCGAGCTGCGCCTGCAACGACGCGCGCTGTTCGCGGGTCGAGCGCGCCTGCGCGATATAGCCGCGAATCTGCTCGTCGGTCTCGCGCCGGCGCTGGACATTGACGTTTCCGCTGGCAGCCAGCATCCCGCCCCGCGCCGACAACTGCCCGGACTGGACCGCGCGCGCGCGCTCGGCGATCAGCGCGTCGCGCCCGGTATAGCCGGTAAAGGCCGCCGGCCAGCGGACGGGACCGCCGGTCACTTCCGCTTCCAGCCGCGCCTGCTGCGCCTCCAGGCCGATCACGCTTTCGGCAAGCGCCCGTTCCTGGGCCTCGACCTCGGGCGCGGCCAGCGACACCAGCAACTGGTTGGCGGCGACATGCTGCCCCTCGCGCACCAGCAGTTGCCCGACGGTTCCTCCGTCGCGGTGCTGGACCGTCTGGCGATTGCCCATTACCGCGACCTGACCGTTGCCGACCGCCGCCGCGTCGAGCCGCGCGAACCCGGCCCAGCCGAGAAAGCCGACGAAGAACAACAGGCCGACCGTCACGCCCAGCGTCGCCGGCCGCCGGGGCGAATCGTCGAGCAGCGCATGGGCGGCAACGGCATTCGACACCGCGCTGCGCGGCGGAATAATCACTTCGGAGGCCATTATGCGTGCTTCCTTCCCTGGCCGCTTGGATCACGCAGCACGGGATTATCGGCTTCGGCCGGCTCCTCGATCCAGCGACGGCCGCCTTGCAGTGTCACCCCGCCCTCGGCCGGTCGCGGAGCGTCGGCCGGGCGCGGCCCGGTTGGGGGGACGGCGGGACGCGGCTTGATGATCTCGTCACGCGGTCCGAACGCCTGGACCGTCCCGCCGCTCAGCATGAGGATGCGGTCGGCCACCTGCAGGATGCCGGTGCGATGGGTCGACACGATCAGCGTCGCGTTCGCCTGTTTGAGCGCGGCCAGCTTGCGCATCAGCAACAAGTCGCCATCGCCGTCGAGATGCGCGTTCGGTTCGTCGAGCAGCAGCAGCACAGGCCGGCCGTACAGCGCGCGGGCAAAGGCGATCCGCTGCGCCTGCCCCGCCGATAACGTTACGCCGCCGGGGCCAAGCGGGGTGTCATACCCCTTGGGCAGTTGCAGAATCAGGTCGTGCGCCCCGGCCGCCATTGCCGCGTCGAGTACCGCCTGATTCCCCTGCTCATCGACCGTCGGCTGGAAACGGGCAATATTCTCTCGGACGGTGCCGGGGAACAACACCGTGTCCTGCGGCATATAGCCGATAGAGCGGCCGAGCTGCTCACGGTTCCAGTCGGCATAATTGGCACCGTCGAGACGGACCATGCCCTCGGTCGGTGCCAATCCACCCGATAGGACGCGCATCAGCGTGCTCTTGCCCGACCCGCTCGGCCCGACCAGCGCGATGAGTTCGCCCGGCTGCGCGTCGAACACGATATCCGACAGGATCGGCGTGTCGCGCTGATCGGTCTCGACCATCACCCCCTCGACCGACAGACGGCCGGTCGGGGCGGGCAGCGGCATCGGTTCGACCGTCCGGCTCGTGTCGCACAGCGCCAGCAGATTGCGATAGGCGGAACGCGCCAACAGCACGTTGCGCAGCGCGCCCATGAACTGCTCAATCGGCTGCAACCCGCGCGAAATTAGTAGTGAGGCGGCAAAGATCGCACCGCCCGAAATCATGCCCTCGATCGCCAGCAGCGCCCCCAGACCCAGCGCCAGCGACTGGATGAACATGCGCAGGAACTTGGTGAAGGCCAGCAGGCGGCCCGATACCCGCGTCGCCTCGATCTGCAACGCGACCGTGCCCAGGCGCTGACCTAGGTGGCGCTGGACCAGCGCATCCTGCATACCCAGCGCACTGACCGTTTCCGCCGCGCGGATCGAGAAATCCTGCATCGAATAGGTCTGGTTGGACCGCGCGCCCGCGGCCTGAACCAGCCCCGCGGTGACCCGCTCGGTCCCCCAGGCGATGCCCGCCAGCAGGATCGACGCGACCAGGGCCAGCACCCCGATCCACGGATGCAGCAGGAAACACACCGCGATGTAGATCGGCGCCCAAGGCGCGTCGAACAGCGCGACGATCGCCGGGCCGGTCATCGTCTGGCGCAGCGTGTCGAAATCGCGCGCCGCCGACTGCCGCGCGGCAAGGTCGCCGGCCCCCGGCGACAGCGCACGGGCAAGGACGGGTTGCGCCGCCAATTTCTCCAGCCGCACGCTGCCCCGCTGCAACAGCCGCATCCGCGCCGAATCGAGCAGCGCCGAGCAGATCAGCGCCAGCGCGAGAATGCCGGTGAGCGTGACGAGCGTCGCCGTGCCGCGCGTCGATACGACCCGGTCATAGACCTGAAGCATGTAGATCGACGGGGCGAGGTACAGCAGGTTGATCATTCCGCTGAACAGCCCGGCGAACAGGAAATGCGGTCGGCAGGCGGCCACTGCCCTGCGCAGCGGGTTGGTACCGGACCAACTGGCGAGGGTCGTATCCGGGGTCCCGTCCTTGGAGGAATTGTTACGCCAAAACATATCGTTCGCGCCCTATCGCGGTTCGCCGATACGGTAGTTTGCAATAGTTACCAAACACTGGTGATCGCGTCATCTTTTCCGTATCGCCCGAGTCCCGCGCCGATCGCTGACGGCTGGACCGCCACGGCGCAGCCGCATATGCTGTCGCGATGAATGGTATCGATGACAAGGTCGCCGCACCGGCAATGAGCTGGAAACAATGGTCCGCCGCGCTGATCGATTCGCTGCGATGGCCGGTGACCATGTTGCTGCTCGCGCTGACGTTTCGCGAGCCGATATCCCGACTGTTCGGCGCGCTGACCGACGCGATCCTGCGATGAACCAAGAAAGCCGGCGGCGGGAACCCCGCCCGCCAGCCATCCCGGATGATAATCAGAAATAGCGTTCGCCGATGCGAACCACGTCGCCCGGCTGGATACGGACGTCCGACTCGATCGTGACCCGTTGCTCCTGCGTTGCGCCCGGATGCCGGATCAGCGCCTGCTTGCGATTGGCGCGATAGGTATAGCCCCCCGCCAGCGCGATCGCCCGGCTGAGTGTCATGCCGTCGAACGTCGGATACTGGCCTGGGCGGCTCACTTCCCCCAGGATGAAGAATGGGCGGTAGCTCAGCACCTCGACGGTGACGCGCGGGTTGCGGATATAGCCCGCGCCTAGCCGCTCGACCAGCGCCGCCTCGAGCTGCTTGCCGGTCTTGTTCTGCGCAGGAACGTCGCCGATCAGCGGGAAGCTGATCGTGCCGTTGCCGCCGACCTGGAACTCGCCGCTGAGCGTCGGTTCATTGAACGTGCTGACCCGGACACGGTCGCCGATGCCCAATGTATAGACGTCCCCGCCGGTGCCGGCGGACGGGGCGGTCGCGGCGGCAGGCGCCTGCTGCACGGGCGGCGTCGCTCCTCCGCAGGCCGACAACAGCATCGCGACGACCCCGGCCCCTGCGAACAGCGTGGCAGTCCTTCCCTTCCCTAACCTGTTGTTCAACGTACGCATCCCTCGATTATGGTGCAGTGCAATACTGTTATTGTGCGACAAACCGATGGTCGCGGCAACCCGAGCCGGCCCTAGCCGAACAGCAGGTCGCTGTGCACCGTAGTATCGCCCGCCATGCCGTACACATAATAGTGAATGCCGTCGTGTACGACTTCCTCGATTAGTTGCAAATTCGACACGATGCCGCCCGACGCGCCAGTGACCTTCAACATTCCGGTCGACTCCATCGGGTCGCCGGTGACGCCGGGCAGGTTGAACCGGTCGCTGGCATTCGAGCGGATGCGGCCATCAGCATTGTCGTCGTACAGTGCCGAGGTCATGACTATGCGGTCGCCCGCGCCGAAGTTGCGGACCTGGTCGCTGCCGCCGGCAAGTCCGGTCGCCGTGTCGAAGAAGAACGTGTCCGCCGCCGCCGTCCCGACCATTGTGTCGTTGGCATAGGTCCCGACGAGCGATCCGACCGGTGCGCCGCTTTTCCCGGCAAAGGACAATTGCTCGATATCGATCAGCCGGTCGGTGCCCTCGGGCGAGCCCGCGCGCAGGTCGCGGATTTCGAGGACGCCGTTGTTGAAGGCGAAGGCATAGTCGCTGCGCGCGCCGCCGAACAGCGCCACGTCGATGCCGCTGCCGCCGTTCAGCACGTCGTTGCTGCCGCCACCATAGAGCTGGTCGTCCCCCTCGCCGCCGCGGATCAGGTCGGCCCCGCCCCGCCCGGACAGGATATCCGCGCCGCCATTGCCGTCGATCGTCCAGTTCGCGTCCGACCCCGCGGTGAAGCGGTCGCTGCCGGTCGTTCCGCTATAGACCGCACTGGCGGTATCGACCGCCAGCGTGACGCTGTTCCCCGCGCCGGCATTGCCGACCGCGTCGGTATAGCTTTGCGCCGCGATCGTGACCTTCATGGTCGGATCGAGGACGCCTTCGCCGGGGGTATAGGTCACCTGATAGACGCGGTTGTCGGTCGTCGCGACCAGATCGGTGAGCGTCCCGCTGCTCGCGGCGAGATCGGCCGTCGTCAGGCCGACCGGCGCTTCGGAGAAGGTCAGGGTCAGCTTCGCCTGCTGGCCATGGCCGAGTTGCGCGGTGTTGCTGGTGATCTCCACGGTCGGCGCGGCAGTGTCGATCGACAGGCTGATCGACGCGCCGGCCATGTTGGCAACCCCGTCATCGCCGGTGAAGCGCCCGGCGGCGATCGCGATGCCGCCGGTCCCGGCATAGCCATTGGCCGCGGTGAACGCGACGGTATAGACCAGCGGATTGGTGGCCGACACCGTCAGGTTGGACACGGTCCCGTGATTGGCGACCAGATCGTCGATCGTCAGCCCGGACGGCGCACGATCGAAGGTCAGCGTGACCAGCGTGGTCGCGGCAAGCGTGCTGAGCGTCCCGCCCGACTGCGTCATCGTCACGGTCGGCGCGGCGCTGCGCCCGAGGTCGAGCTTGGCATCGGCCTTGTCGTCGGTCGCGGCGGCATAGACATAATAGGTCACGCCATCGCGGGTCTCGCTGCCGATCAGCTTGATCGTCGGGACCAGCTTGCCCGTGCCGGGCGAGAACAGCTTGAGCGTGCCAGTCGAGCCGGCCGGCGCATCCTCCGTCGCCGACAGGACGAAACGGTCGCTGGCGTTGACCCGGATCACGCCGCTCGCATTGGCACCGGCCAGCGCGCTGGTGGTCACCAGGCGATCGCCCGCACCGAAGTTGCGGATTTGGTCGTTGCCGCCGGCAATGCCGGTCGCCGTGTCGACGAAGAAGGTATCGGCCGCATCGGTGCCGTTCAGCGTGTCGTTGGCAACGGTGCCGATCACCGCGCCGGCCGGCACGCCGTTGCCGCGGGCGAATTCGATCCGTTCGATATTGACGAAGCTGTCATTGCCGTCGGGCGATCCCGCGCGCAGATCGATAACGTGCAGCACGCCGTCGATCGAGCGGAACGCATAGTCGCTCCGCGCGCCGGACATCACCATGGTGTCGATTCCGCCGCCGCCATCGATCCGGTCGCTGCCGCCGCCGCCCGACAGGCGGTTCGCGCCGGCATCGCCGGTCAGCGTGTCGGCAAAGGCCGAACCAGTCAGCCCTTCGATACCGCTCAGCACATCGCCCTCGGCATCGCCGCCCCGGGCGATCCGCTGGCCCAGGTCGACCGTGACGCCGGCGGTGCTGCCTGCATAGCTGGCGATGTCGAACCCGGTGCCGCCGTCGATCAGGTCGGCGCCCGCCCCGCCTTCGAGGGTGTCGTCGCCATCCAGCCCGCTCAGCATATCGCTGGCCATACCGCCGACGATGATGTTCGCGGCGGCGTTGCCCGTGCCGGTGAACGACAGCACGCCGGTGCTCACGAGATTTTCCAACCCGGCCGTGAGCGTATAGGCCGACATGCCGGTGCGGACGGTGTCGTTGCCGGCGCTGTCGATGACCTGGTCGCCGCCATTGTCGACGACATAGGTGTCGTCACCCGCGCCACCGTCCATGATGTCCGCGCCCGAACCGCCGTCAAGATAGTCGTCGCCCTCGCCGCCGTTCAGTATATCCTTGCCCGCACCGCCCGACAGGCGGTTCGCGCCGGCGTCCCCGGTCAGCACGTCGGCGAAGGAGGTGCCGATCACGTTTTCGATGCTGCGGAACACGTCGCCCTGCGCATCGCCGCCAGCGGCTTCGCCGGTCGTCAGGTTGATCCGGACACCCACGACATTGTCGGCATAGCTGACCGTGTCGCTACCCTCGCCGCCGTCGAGGATGTCGCCGCCGCCCAGGCCGATCAGGACGTCGTCGCCATCCATGCCGTAGAGCGTGTCGACATTGGTGTTGCCGGTGATGACGTTGTTCAACGCGTTGCCCGTGCCGGTGAAGCGGATGGTCGCATTGCCGGTCAGCGCCTCGACATGGTCGGGCAGGACATAGCTGGACAGGGTGGTGAGGACCCGGTCGAAGCCTTCGCCCAGCAGTTCGATGACCTGGTCGCCCTGATCGTCGACGATATAGAGGTCGTCGCCCGTCCCGCCGTACAGGAAGTCGGCGCCCGCCCCGCCGTCCATCCGATCGGCACCGCCGCCGCCGTACAGCCGATCCACGCCGGTCCGGCCGTAGATCAGGTTGTCACCGTCGTCGCCGGTCATCGTGTCGTCGTAGTTCGAACCGATGATCGTGCGTACGTCGTACAGCCGGTCACCCTCCGCATCGCCGCCCAGATTGACATTGGTGACGAGGTTCAGCGTGATCGCGGCCTTCGACTTCGAATAGTCCGCGCTGTTGATCCCGGCACCGCCATAGAAGGTGTCGGCACCCAGCGACCCCTGGAACTTGTCGTTGCCGTCCAGCCCGTACCACGTCTCACTGCCCGAGCTGC
Organism: uncultured Sphingomonas sp.; assembly: GCA_913777295.1. Taxonomy (GTDB): domain Bacteria; phylum Pseudomonadota; class Alphaproteobacteria; order Sphingomonadales; family Sphingomonadaceae; genus Sphingomonas. Next base: position 29,605 of record CAJYRU010000185.1, read on the forward strand.
CGTAGAACACGTTGTCGAGTTCGTTGCCGGTACCGACAAAGGTGCCGCCGCCGGTATAGCCAAGCGATTCGACGCCGAGGCCGAGCGTGTAGCGACCGATCGAGGTGTTGACGCGATCGTCTCCGCCATCAGCGGTTTCGATCACGACATCGCCGACATTATCGACGGTATAGGTATCGTTGCCGTTACCGCCGATCATCACGTCGGCGCCGCCGCCGCCGTTCAGCACGTCGTTGCCGTCACCGCCCTCGAGCCGGTTGGCGTTGGCATCGCCGGTCAGCGTATCGGCATAGGCCGTGCCGATCACCGCCTCGAACCCTGACAGCGTATCACCGTCGGACGCGGTGCCGGTCGCCAGATTGACGGTCAGTCCGGTCGCCGTCGTGGTGACATAGTCCGAATAGTCGACCGTGTCGAAACCGGCACCGCCCGCGAGGATATCGGCACCCGCGCCGCCCATGATATGGTTGTCACGACCGTCGCCGGTCAGGCGATCGGCAAACGCCGTCCCGCGAATCGCCCCGACACCGATCAGGCGATCGCCTTCGGCATCACCGCCCGAGCCGGTGCCGGCGGCGAGGTCCACGACCACCCCTGCCGCGCTGGCCGAATAATCGGCACGGTCGAGGACGGAAGTGCCGATCAGCGTATCCGCGCCGGCGCCACCGACCAGGAACGTTCCGCGGCCATCGCCGGTCAGCACATCGGCGAAATTGCTGCCCACCAGCCGCTCGATGCTGGTCAGCCGGTCGCCCAGCGCATCACCGGCAGACCCGTTTCCGGTCGCCAGGTTGACAGTGACGCCCTGCGCCGATGCCGAATAGTCGGCCGTGTCGAACCCGACACCGCCGTCGATCTGGTCGGCACCCTGCCCACCGATCAGTCGGTCGTCGCCGGCACTGCCGACGAGCAGGTCGTCGCCCGCGCCACCGTCGAGCTGCCGGACCAGGCCGCCGGCGAACAGCCGGTCGGCATAGGCCGAGCCCAGCACCGCTTCGACATCGACCAGCACGTCACCGGTGGCATCGCCGGCCGCGGTGCCGTTCACCAGATCGAGCGTGACCCCCTGAGTAGCATCGGCATAGCTGACGGTATCGAAGCCCGCGCCGCCGATCAGCAGGTCGCCGCCGCCGCGCCCGATCAGCACGTCGTCACCTGCGCCGCCCGACAAGATATCGCTACCGGCGCTGCCCGCCAGAACGTCGGCAAAGGCCGTTCCCTCGACCGATTCGATCGACGCCAGCGTATCGCCTTCGGCATCGCCGCCGCTGCCGGTCCCGGCGGCAAGGTCGATCCGCACCGCCTGCCGGCTGGCCGAATAGTCCGCCGTGTCGATGCCCGCGCCGCCGTTAAGCCGATCCGCACCACCGCCGCCGATCAGAACGTCATTGCCCGCGCCGCCCGTCAGGATATCCGCTTGAGCCGATCCGATCACGCGGTCGATATCGGACAGGATGTCGCCTTCGGCATCGCCGCCGGTGCCCCTTCCCGTCGACAGATCGACCGAGACGCCATTGGCGCTGGCCGAATAATCGGCGGTATCGATTCCGGTCGATCCGACGAGCCGGTCCGCACCCGCACCGCCGGCCAGCAGCGACCCGCTGACCGCGGCGATCAGCGTATCGTCGAACGCCGTACCGATGACGCCCTCGATGCCGCTCAGCGTGTCGCCCGCGGCGTCGCCGCCGGTGCCCGTCCCGGTCTGCAGGTTGACGGTGACAGCCGCGCTGCCACCCGAATAGTCCGCAATGTCGAACCCGGCACCGCCGCGCAGGATGTCCGCACCGCTGCCGCCGTTCAGAATGTCGTCTCCGGCACCGCCGTCGATCACGTCGTCGCCCGCGCCGCCGTTCAGCAGGTTCCCGCCGCGATCGCCGATCAGCACGTCGGCAAAGGCCGATCCGATCACGCCCTCGATCGAATCGAACAGGTCCTGGTCGGCGTCGCCGCCCGACCCCACCGTCTCGCGCAGGTCGATCCGAATGCCGGCCGAGCTGCTCGAATAGTCGAGGATATCGAACCCGTCGCCGCCCAGCAGCACATCGCCCCCGCCGCCGCCGATCAGCAGGTCGTTGCCGGCCCCGCCGATCAGCCGGTCGAAGCCGTCGCCGCCGATCAGCACGTCGCTGCCCGTGCCGCCGCGGATCACGTCGTCATGGCTGCTGCCGACGATCAGGTGCGGAGCGTCGCCATCGGCAAAGGCCGCGACGCCGATTTCCGAATCGGCAAACGACACCCCGCTCGCGACCGCCGTGCCGGACGACACGCCATCGGCGTTAAACACCGACTTGCTGAGCACCCGGTACAAGGTCGCATTGGCACCGATCATCGCGATCAGACCATAGACGTTCGCAGTCGCCGACCCCTCGGTCAGGCTGATCGCGGTGGTCGACACATTGTCGCTCAGCGCCGGACGGATGATCGTCGCCGCCGCGCCGCGGTTGAACCAGATATGGTTCTGGCTGCTGTTCCCGCCGCGCAGATAGGGATCGACGCTGGTGATGTCGGTCAGAACGGTATCGGTCGCCCACAGCCGATAGCCGCGACCATTGTCATGGGCGACCGTGTTGTCGAACGTCGTCGTCGCCGACTTGATATCGAAACCGGCATCGACATTGCCGCTGGCCAACGTGTTTTCGAAATGGACGTTATAGGCGCCGCCCTCGGTCGCGAAGCCGTCGCCGTTCCAGAAGCTGCCCGACAGCCGGTCCTCGGCGTTGCGCATGCTCGAATTGCGGATGACGATATCGTGAGCGGTGCCCTCGATATGGATGCCGATCGCGAAGGCGGCGCCGGTTTCGTCCTGCCGCTGGCTGTCGCCATGCACATTCTCGATCAGCACGTCGGATGTGTCGTAGCCGAGACGGATCACGCCGCGCGAGAAGCCGTCGACCTGCACGTTGCGGATGGTCAGGCCGGTGATCGTCGCGGTGACATTCGGCGAGGTAACGAAATTCTCGAAGAAACGCTGGACGTTGGTCGCGTCGATATCTTCGATCACGAGGTTGCGGATGTCGCCGCCGACGCGGAACGCGCCATAGCCGATATTGGTGAAGCTGAGATCGCGGAACGTAAGATTGTCTGCGCCGTTAACCAGACGGAACACCTGTTCGCCGACGAAACCGTCGGGATCGAACGGATCGGGCCGGGTGCCGACGATGCTGGCGCGCATCGGGTTGCCGTTGCTGTCGATCCCGCGAATGACGACGGGATGGCCGTCCTCGCCACCGCCGCCGACGATGATGATGGCCGCGCCGGTGAGGTCGTAATTGCCCTTGTCGGCGAGCAACAGCACCTCGTCATCGGGCGCCGCGTTGCTGATCATCGATCCGATGACGCTGAACGGTGCCGCGTTCTCCACGCTGCTGCCATCGCCAAGACCGGAACCCAGAGGGGAAATGTAAAACTTACTCACCGCGAGAGCCTAATCTATGCCGTTCCGGTGGACGGCAGAACCGGATCTGAACTACGGGAAAATCCGTACATGACAACAGCCGCACGGCCATTCGTGATTACATGCACTTATCGGAAATCACCGGCCGTAACCACGTGATATTTCTTGGATAAATCCCCTTGTGGCACGCCCAACGCTTAACGCCTACCCTTGGTTCCAGCACAAGGGGTTAACGTGATGATTTTGCTCGTTAACCATCTTTTGGACCGCATTCGACGGAGCATCGTATGACCATCCGGCCAATCCTGTTCCCCGCCTGCCTGGGTATCGGCATCGCCATGTCCGCCTGTGCGCCCGCCCAAACCCCCTCCCCCACCCAGGCGCAGCCGAGCGCGATCCCCTCCGCCCGGGGCTGGCGCCCGTCGGGTGTGGTCGATGCGCCGGGCCAGAACGGTGCTGCACTGATCGAGGGACGTGTCGCCGCGACGACGATCGGGCCGGCCGTCGTCCGGCGGGCCTATCGCGCGATCGAAAGTCGCCCCGATTCGGTGCTGGAAAAGGCGACCATCGCCGGAATCGTCGCCACCGACCTCCAGCGCGACGGCATCCGCCTGCGCACGGCGAACGACGTCGTCATCCGCGATTTCGACCTGACGATGCGCGCCCAGCCGCAGCGCGGCAAGCATCTGCCCGAAGGGATCGCGATCACCGCCGGTCGCAACATCGTCATCCGCGACGGTCGGGTGCGCGGCTTCCGCATGGTGCAGGGCAAGGGATATACCAATGGCGACGGCATCGCGACCGAGGGCGAGACCCAGGGACGGATGCTGAACGTCACCGCCAGCGGCAACAGCGATGGCGGGTTCGATATCAAAGGCGACTGGCGGCTGGACGATCTGGTCGCCGAACGCAATGCCCGCGACTACCGGCTGTGGAACACGGTTTCAGCCGGCACACTGACCGCCAGGGGTTGGACCAGTGCCGCCGTCTGGGTGGGCAAGGGCGGGCGCGTGCGGATCGACCATCTGATCGCCAGCAACACCACCCTCGCCCCGTTGCTCATCGTCGCCGGCGGGACCGATGTCACCATCGTCCGCTGCACCCTTTCACGACCGGCCGGGGCGCAGGTCGTCAAGTCCGAGGGGTCGAACAACAAGGTGACGCTCGGACCCGGTTGCCAATGATAACGAACCCATTTGGATAATGTATGTTGACATTTTGTTCCTATTTTGTTTTACGAACGCCTTCTAACCGGAGGGTGTGACCATGCAGGATATGTTCCGTGACAGCAACGACACGACGATCAGCCCGGCGCGCTCCGCCGTGCCGGTCGTGCCCAGCGACGCGGCAGCGCTGCCGCGCCTGCCCAAAGCGCTGTATGTCGGTTCGGCGGGAAACATCGCGTTGCGCTGTGTCGACGACCAGCAGGACGTCGTGTTTCAGAATGTGGCTGCGGGCACCATCCTGCCAGTGCGCGCCGCCTTTGTCCGCGCGGCGGGCACCACTGCGACCCAGATCGTGGCGTTCTGCTGATGCTGGGCCTCTCGCTTACCGCCTGCGCGCGGATGCCGCGCCGCGGCCCGCCACGGCGGGCCGTCTCGGCCGGCAGCGCCGTGCCGACCGGCATCCAGCAACTCGATGCGCAGACGACGCTGGTGCGCATCCGCACCCGCCATGCCATCCTGGCCGACACCCGCCGGTTGCGGGCGGTGTTCGCGCTGTTCCACGTCAATGACGACGGCGTCGAGGTTGCGACGCCGATCCCGGCGGGAACGACGCTCGCCGTCTCGTTCGAACTCGCCGCCGCCCGGGGCGCAGCCGACCGGACGCTGGCGCGAGCCACGTTCGGGGCGCAGTCGATGCTGGCATCGTCGGCCGGCGACGTCGCGGAAACCGATCCGCTGGACCTGGCCACCGCATTCGGCGGCGATATCAATGGCGTCGGACCGGGCGACACGGTCTGGATCAAGCAGGAATGGCGCTTTCCGGCCGGCGCAGCCACGCTGCCGATCACCGATTCGAGCGGCAGTTCCACCGGCGTCGCGGGCGAAGGCTGCTTCTATGGCGGGACGGGTTCGGTGGATGTGCCCGGCAGCCTAGCGACCCAGGGCGGCACCCCGCGCCTGAACCGCCTGCTGCGCCCGTTCCTCGTCCTGGGCGAACATCGCGAGGTTGCGGTCGCCGGCATCGGCGACAGCATCACCTTCGGCAAGGGAGCGGCCAATCCGGCGGGCGACGGCAGCAACGCGACCAATGGCGGCTGGTTCGCGATGGCCGCCTACGCCGCGGGGCGTCCGCACACCAAGCTGGCCAAGCCGGGGGATCGCGCCGCCTTCTGGACCGCCGCGAACGCCGGCCGCCGGATCGCTGCGGCGGCAGCCTTCCACAGCCACGCCCTGATCGCGCTCGGCACCAACGATCTTGCGGACAATGACGACCAGAGCGCGGCGCTGCTCGCCGCGCATCGGGCGCTGCGCGGCCAGCTGAAGGCGGCCAATCCCCGGCTCGTCCTGCATGCCGGGCAGGTGCCGCTGCGGATCAGTAGCAGCAGCGACAACTATACGACGCTGTCGGGACAGCGGCCGACGCCGGGCTATGCCACCACCGATAGCGAACGCCGCACCGCCAATGACGGCCTGCGCCAGTCCGTGGGCAGCGATCTGGACGGGGTGTTCGACCTCAACCCGGCGATGGCGGATGTCGAGCAGACGGACCGGTGGAAGGTGAACGGGACGGCCAACTGGTTCACCAGCGACGGGACCCATCCCAGCCAAGCGTGCGCGGTCGAGATGGCGGCGATCGCACGGCCGCTGCTGGAAGCGATGCGCCCCTGACAGAAAGGGCGATGGTCAACCTTCCGCTAACTACTCTGCGTTAGGGCGGAGCCTTATCTCGAGGGCCTGCCATGCAACTGACTGAAACCCGACGCCCGGACGCCGACGCGGTAATGGAAACCGCAGCACGGGCGATGCAGGCCCTGACCGAGGCGACGCAGGGCAAGGACGTTGCCGCATCGGCGGGAACGACCGTGAGTACGCTGCGGCAGTTGAACGACCTGATCGGATCGCTGACCGCGCAACTGACCGTCAGCATCGCGATCCAGCGCGAACAGACCCAGGCGCTCGACCGTATCGCGAGCCTGAAAATCCGCTCGGCACAACAGCGTTTCGAAAGCGGCGACTGGAAATCGGTCACGGCCGAGCTGCAGTCGATCGCGACCGACATGCTCGGGCGCAGCCGGACGCGGTGAGCGGCGACGGGTGCCGACGCGAACCGCGCCGGCACCCGCCTTCGTTCAGGCGAACAGGCCCGTATCGACGAGGTGGCTGTCGAACGTCAGCGACGCCCCGGCAACCTGATCGCCGACTTGGCCATATACGTAATAGGTGTGGCCATGTTCGACATAGGTATCGAGCAGCGCGATCGTCGAGACGGCCTTGCCGTTCTGGTGGAAGATCTTCAACGTACCGCTGCTGGTGGTTTCGCTGGGATCCGCGGTCGGCAAGAGGAGGCGGTCGCTCGCATTCGCCTTGATCCGCCCGTCATTGTTACCGTCGAAAATCGCGCTCGTCGTGACGATGCGGTCACCGCTCGAGAAGTTGCGGATCGAGTCGTTGCCGAACGAGGCGCCGCTAGCCGTGTCGAAGAAGAACACGTCCTTGCTGGCGGTTCCCGTCATCTGGTCGTTGCCGGAGGACGAGACGATCGCACCGCTGGGCGCCACGTCGTACACCAGCACGGGTGCGGGGGTCGGCGCCGGGGCCTGAACCGCTTCGGCGACCGGAGGTGCCGTCACCGGCGCCGACGCCACCGGGGCGGGTGCGGCGACATGGTCGACGACGGCTTCCGGGAGCGTCACGGTGACCGGGCCACCCTCGTTGCCGTGCGTCACGTCGTTCGGCGGCAGCAGCTTCGCCGCGAGCACGTCGGCCAGGTCGACGCCGTTCTTCAGCAGCGATTCGACGACGGTCGTGCTGCCCGTCGCGTCCACCGTGCCGTAGACATATTTGATGACGCCATCGACGTTGATCGTGTCGAGCAGCTCCATCTTCGAGATCACCTTGCCGTTGGTGCCGAACACCTTGACGTTGGTGCCGCCGTCGACGCTCACGAACTGGTCGCTGCGATTGGCGGAGAGCTGCGGACCCCGGTCGCGGTCGACCAGCAGCGACGTGGTGACGATCCGGTCTTCCGACCCGAAGTTGCGGATGGTGTCCGCCCCCAGCACCGCACCGTTCGACGTGTCGAAGAAGAAGGTGTCGACGGTCTTGCCGCCGTACAGGACTTCGTTGCCGACGACCGCCTTGGCAAAGACGTTCGCGTCGGCGGTGCCGTAGGTGACGTTGCCCGGCTGCCATCCGATCGACGCGCCGAGGACCCCAGCGACATTGGCGACCTTCAGCGCCGAGGACTCGACCACCGACGCCGGATTGGCAACGTTCAAGACCTGCGCGCCGGCGGCATGGACGATCGCCGTGCCCTTGATGGTTAGCGTGCCGCCCTCGATCTTGATGACGGTCGTGGCGTTCGATGCATCGGTGAAGGTACCGCCAATGATTTTGGCGGCGCCCGAGTTCATGACTTGGACGTGGAGCTGTTCGCCGCTGCCGCCGCGCATGTTCGGGTTCTTGCTGATCGGGTTGATGAGCGTTTCATCGCCCCACAGGCGGAAGTTCTTCTTATTGTCTTCGGCGACCGCGTTGACCAGGATCGTGGAAGACGATTTAAGATCATAGCCCGCATCGGTGTTGCCATAGGCGCGGGTATCCTCGAACCTCACATCGTACACGCCGCCTTCGGTCGCGAAGCCGTCACCGTTCCAGTAATAGCTGGTGGTGTCGGTGATGTTGCCCATCGAGCTGTCCTTGATCAGGACTCCGTGGACCGTACCGTCGAGATGGACGCCGATCGCGAAGTTCGCGCCATCCAGATTGCCCGAATTGCCGTGGACATCGCGGATGACGACGCTGTTCGTGTCATATTGCAGCCGGACGACGCCCTTCGAAAAGTTGGTGACGTCGACATTCTCGATCGTCAGCCCGCTGATCGACGCGGTCTTGTACTTGCCGCCGGCCAGATCATCGAAGAACCGTTCGACGTTGTTCGCCGACATGTCCTTGACGGTGATGTTCGACAGGTCGCTGATGACGTGGAAGGCGTTCTTGACGTTGTTGAACTCCATGTTCTCGAACGTCAGGTTACTGCCGTTTCCGCTGATGCGGAAGATTTCGTTTCCGGCTGGGTTCAGTGGATCCCAGCTGGTCGGGCGCGTACCGTTGATGACGACGTTCTTTTCGGTCCCGTCAAGCGCAACGCCCTTGATCGTGACCGGAGCGCCGGCGGCACCTCCGCTGCTGATGGTAATGGATCCGGTCAGGTCGTACGGCCCCGCATCGGCCAGCAGCAAGACGTTGCCACCGGGACCGGCGGCCTTTACCATCTTGTCCAACGACGTGATCGGGGCGGCATTGGCCCAATCCGATCCGGAAAAGTTTCCCGACCCGGTCGGGGACACATAGACGTTGGGAATTGCTCTTCTCCTTGTACATGATCGACAATCAACAAGGATTGACGGGCATGGCCGTTTTAGAGCGCGAACAATTAAGTCGGTTCGGAAGAGACTGGGAAATGACCCGTTTACCAACAAATCATGACTGAACACCGGGGCTCGTTGCGAATTGGCCACGGTGTCGCATGGTTGGTGGCGGCGGCCGCGGTCGCGGCGACAACGGGCCGCTGGATTCCGGCGTTCGATGTCCTGAACAGCATCGCTCCGGTCACGTTCGTCGCAGCGGCGGCGACGGTCGCGGCGGCGCTGTGGCGGCGGCGGCCGGGGATGGCCGGCCCGGCGCTGGTCGCGCTGGCGCTCTGCGCAATCCCGATCCTGTACGAGACGACGCGGTCGATTCCCACCGCGCCGGCCGGCCCCGCCGGCGTCACGATCGTCACCCACAATGTCCGGTTCGACAATGCCGATCCCAGCGCCACCGCCACGATCGTCGCCGCCGGGAATCCCGACGTTATCCTGTTGCAGGAAACCGATCGGCACGACTGGGGGGCGCAGTTCAGCGAGGTGCGCTATCCCTATCGCAGCGCTTGTCGTGAGGCGGGCTGTTCGCTGCTGATCCTGTCGCGCTGGCCGATCATCGCGTCACGCTATCGCATCCGCGACCCGGCCAGCGGCGAACAGGTCGGCCCGCGCCTCGTTTGGGCGACGATCGCCCCGCCGGGCCTGCCGCGGTTCGATGTCGCCACGCTGCACCTCGACTGGCCCGGTCCGGCGCAGCGGCGCCAGCGGGACGACCTCGCCCAGTCGATCGGCGGGCTGGACCTCGCCCGGCTCGTGCTGGCCGGCGATTTTAACCTGACGCCCTGGTCCTGGGCGATGCGCCGGAGTGATGCCGACCTCGCCCCGCTGACCCGCGTCACCCGTGCCACATGGTCCTATCCCGCGCGAATCGGGTCGGGCACGCCGCTGCCGCTGCCACTGTTGCCGATCGACCAGTTGTTGGCCGGGCCGGAATGGACGCTGGTCGGCGTCGACCGGCTGGCGCGGACCGGCAGCGATCATTATCCGGTCCGTGTCCGGCTGGTCTCGCGAAGCCGCTGACGGTGCTTGCGGGCCATTGCCGCTGGCAACGTTTACTATAAAGGGGCGCTGATCCCGGGTCGGGACGTTGCGATACTTGGCGCTCCGGGGGGCGTTTCCAGACATGTCGATGAAAAAGAACCTGGCAAGCAGCAGCCTCTGGTCGATATCGGCCGCGCTGTTCAACAACCTGTCGACCATGATCGTCTTCATCGCGCTGGCGCGGTTGCTCAATCCGACCGAGTTCGGCATCGTCGCCTTCGCGACGGTGTTCATCGACATCAGCCGCATCGTCGTGCTGGGCGGCATTCCCGACGCGCTGATCCAGCGCAAGGAATGGGACGACGACGTCGCGACGACAGCGTTCTGGACCAATCTGGGCCTGGGCGTGTTGCTATCGGTCGCGCTAGCGGCCATCGCCGCCCCGCTGGTCGGCAACAGCTATGGCGGCACGTTCGCGCTGGTGCTGGCGGCCCTGTCCCTCGTGCTCATCATCGAAGGGGCATCGGCGGTCCATGTCGCCAAGCTGCGGCGCGAATTCCGCCACAAGATGATCGCCAAGCGCAGCATGACGACCAATATCGTCAGCGGCCTATTAGGCGTCGGCTTCGCCTATCTCGGCTGGGGCGTGTGGGCGCTGGTCGTCAGCCGGCTGATCGGCGTCACCGGGTCGAGCATCATCCTGTGGCGGGCGACCGATTTCCGCCCGGGCCTGCGATATTCCATGGAACATCTGCGCAGTTTCGCCCGCTTCTCCAGCCATATCCTGGGCAGCCAGCTGATGATCCAGGCGGGCGCGCAGGTTCCGGCGATGCTGGTCGGCGGCTTTCTGGGACCGGCGGCGATCGCCCAGTATCGTGTCGGCTGGCGCTCGCTGAACCTCATCATCAGCGTGGTGATCCTGCCGATCCAGACCGCGGCAGTCTCGGCCTTTTCGCGGTTGTCGCATGACCGGGCGGCGCTGGCCGGAGGGTATCTGCGCGTGACGCGGACCTGCGCGCTGGTGTCGTGTCCCGCCTTTTTCGGCCTGGCGGCGGTCGCGCCCGACTTCGTCCCGGTCCTGTTCGGGCCGCAATGGACCGAGGCGAGCTGGGTCCTTGTCGCCCTGTCGCTGATCGTCGGGCCGACCACGCTCGGCTATTTCGAAGGCGCATCGATCGCCGCCTCGGGACGCTCCGACCTTACGTTCTATGCGTCGTTGTTCGCCAGCATCGGCAACATCGCCGCCGCGGCGGCTGCCGTCACCTTCGGTCCGGTCGCGGTCGCGGCGGCGATGACGCTGCGCGCGCACCTGACCACGCCGTTTTCGCTGCGGCTGGTCGAACGCGCCATCGGCGTGCGCCCGGTCCAGGCGATCCTTGGCATCCTGCCGCCCTATTTGGCGGCGATGGGCATGGCGATCGGGTTGACGGCGGTACGCTGGCTGATCCTTCCGGACGCGACGCCGCTGCTGCGCCTGATCGTCTGCCTGCCCCTCGGCGGCGTCCTGTATCTCGGCCTGTTGCTGCTGGGCGGCCGCAAGTTCGTCCGTACCGCGCGCGAGGAACTCGCCCCGCTGGCGCCCAAGCCGCTACGCAAGTTCCTACAACCCGCGCCACGCGACTGAGGCGGATATCCCGGCACGCCAGGATACCGGACCAACCGTGGATGCGGTATTGCTTGGCCTTGGGGGGCGGCGCCACCGACGCCATGAAGGTTGCAGGGCTACGCCCTTGCGCCACGCAGCCGGTTGCCCTCCCTCCGGCCGAAGCCAAGCTGCGACCATGCCAACGAGCCGCTATACGGGCGCCACGGTGACCGGCAGCTTGCGGTAGATCGCCACGAAGTCGGATTCCCTGCCGCCGAACGCGCCGAACGACAGCCACCCGGCAAGTTTGGAGGCTATGCGGTAGCCCTGAAACAGGGCGTAGGAATATTCTTTCAGGAGCGCGACCTGATCGCCGTCATATTGCTGGCCGAAGATTTTCTCAAACCCGGCTTTGTCGAGAAACCGGTCCAGCTCTTCAGCCTCCGCCTTTGGGGAATGGGACACGACATAGGGCGCATGGCCGGCACGGCCGGCGTTCTTATGTCCCAGAATATGCCTGTAGAATGCGACGTGAAAACGATGCGGCGTCAATCTCGTGATGATCGCCTTCAACGCCTTCAGGGACGGCCCCCTGATGATGACCAGTCCACCCTCCCGCACAGTCGCCACCACATTCGACAGTGCCAGGGACGGGTCCGGGATATGCTCCAGCACGTTCCAGAAAACGACGATATCGAACTTCATGCTGCCGAAGTCGAACGTCTGGGCATCCCCGATCATTTTCCGGTCGGCATAGTTGCACGTCGCCAGCGTATCTTCTTCGAACTCCAGGACGGTGTATCTTGCATTGGGATGATGCACGAATGTTTGCGGTCCCCCGCCGACCTCCAGAATGTCGACGGTGCCAGCAGAGAAAATGGCGTCGCGCAAAAATTCCAGATATTCGATCGTCGGAGTTTCGGCCAAGGGTGCTTCCATTCGCTAGCAGGAACGCCGGTCACACGCTTCTTTGAGTTCTGGACAAATGCGCGACCTTCGGATTGTATCCGATGCGTTGACGAACGGTCGAAGCGGGTAAATACGCCGTTTAGTGTATGGCTCCGGCGTGGGTTCGGTACGCTGGCGACGGCGAAATTGATCGGTGGAGCCTGATCGTCTTGCCCCATGTTCAGCGCGAAGTCCGTCCTTGGGAAAGCACGAATGCCACGTCGAAAGGGATTCTTTCAGCAACTCTCCAGGTTGTTGAACGGCAAGTGTCGGTCGCACCGCCGCCGAGATATCGTCAGAATAGTGCTTACGAACTTTCGTGAAAGTCATGGGTCTGGAGATGCCAGACCCCATCGCCTTCCAGACCCAGCGCGGTCAGGCGACCGGTCGAATAGGCGCCGGTATCTATTCCGATCCGATTATCCCGAACCGTCGGCTCTCCACCCTCGACGGTATGGCCATGAACGATCACGGCTTCATACTCGCGCATACTGGCAAGGAACGGATCCCTGATCCATAGCAGATCCGCCCGTTGTTGCCGGGCAAGCGGCACGCCGGGTCGGATACCGGCGTGAACGAAGTAATAGTCGCCGACACGATAGAATATCGGCCGATCGCGCAGCCAGTCGATGACCTGGTGCGGAACGCTCTGGCGAACGGCTGCCACGACTCCGATGGCATCGGCCGGGTCGACCCTGGAAATGTCGAAACCAAAGCTCGCGAGCGTCGCGGCACCACCAAAGTGCGCGAACCAGTCACAGGCGCTTTCGCGATCACCGTCGTAGATATCGATCAGCGTAGCTTCATGGTTGCCGAGCAGCACGGTTACCCGCGCACTGTCCGCTAGCTGCATCAGCAAGAGCAAAATCCCGGCGGACCGCGCTCCGCGGTCGATCAGGTCACCGAGAAAGACGATCTCCGTATCGGCAACCGGACGCGCTCGGTTATCGCTTTCCACGAGGCCGATGATCTGCGCTAGCAGGCCCGCCTCCCCATGAATGTCACCGATGGCGTAGACCCGCCGCCCGGCGGGCACGACCCGGCGAACGGTCTGCTTCGACTCGGATGCATGGTGATGCCGCTTCACTGTCCCGTTATAGCACATGTTTAAGGGCGCACCCAGTCGTTCGCCCGAGCTTAGGCATCCGCAATTGGTACCATTTGCCGTTCGTCACCATCGCCGTGTGTCGAGCGGCGTCTTCTTCCGTCGAAACGGGCGCGCGGTCAGCGATAGACCGCCGCGGCCACCTGCGGCGCCAGCAGACGCGCGCCCGTCAGGCTCAGATGGTGCGCGTCGAAATACAGCGCCTTCCCGTCCTGCTGTATGGCGCAGAAGGACGGCGTGCACATCGTCGCCGCCGGATCGATGACCGTGACTCCCCGCTCGCGCAGCGTCGCGATGGTCGGCGCCAGATACGCCATCCGCTCGGCAAGGGCCGCCGGGCTGACGCCCTCCGCCTCGGCCAGCGCGCCGCGTTCGGCCAGATGGGCGAGGCGGATGCGGACCGGCATCGGGTTGGGCGGCACGGCGCCCACCAGCACGACCCGCTTGCCCGCCGCCTGCAACGCTTCGACCGTGCGGGTCAGCCCGGCGGGCACCGCGGGGTTCGACGCGATCGCATCATTCGCCCAATAGCCGGCCAGTACCACCGTCCGGATCTCCGGGCGCGCTTCCAGCCATGCCAGTGCCTTGCGGTTGGCGGCGGCGCATCCGGTCCGGCCGGGCACTTCGATGCCCTCTACCGGCGGACAGCTCGACGCGGTCAGTTCGGCGATCGAGCGCTGCCGCGCACCGGCAAGTTCGCCTAGCGCATAGGCGAGCTCGACCCCGTGGCTGTCGCCCCACAGCGCGACATCGGGTGCGACATCGGCGCCCAGCGTACAGGGCGCACGGGTATCGGGACCGGCACCCTGTTCCCAATGGCAGTTCTTGCGCCGCGGGCTGAAATCGTTGCGCGCATCGTCCATCTCCAGTGTCGCCGGGGTGAACCGGCCCGGCCAGCCATTGCCGACCATCGCCACGGCACAGGCTGCCGCGACGACCACCGCCGTCACGCCTGCCATACGGAACAGCCGCGGTGCCGGCACCTGCTGGCTGGAGCGGAACGGACGTTCGACGAAACGCCACGACAAGGTCGCCATCACCAGCGACGCGACGACGACCGCCACGGTGCGCCATCCGGCCAGCGGGGCATCGGTCGCATATTCGGCAAAGACGATGATCGGCCAGTGCCACAGATAAAGCGAGTAGGAGATCAGCCCGATGAAGACGACCGGCCGCCAGCTAAGCAGCCGGCCGACCAGCGTGCCCGGGGCGCAATAGATCAGCGCCGCCGCGCCCAGCACTGGGGGCAGCGCGGCGAGACCGGGGAACGGCGTCGTCTCGTCATACAGCACCACCGCCGCGACGATCGCGGCAAGGCCGAGCAGCGAGACGACCTCGCGCGCGAAACGCGGCCGCACCGCCGGCACCGCACCGATCGCCAGCAGCGCGCCCGCCATCAATTCCCATGCGCGCGTCGGCAGCATGTAGAAGCTGAAATCGGGCTTGCGGGGCACCAGCACGATGCTGAGCGCGAGCGATCCGAAGAAGATCACCATCAGCAGGAGCTTGCGCCGACGCATGCCCCAGTTGCGTATCGCGATCAGCAGCAGCGGGAAGAAGATGTAGAACTGCTCCTCGACCGCCAGCGACCAGGTGTGCAGCATCGGCTTGAGATGCGCCGACGCGCCGAAATAGCTCGCTTCCGACCAGAAGAGCAGGTTCGATACCGACAGCAGCGCGGCGACGATCGACCGCGGCACCGGCTTGAAGTCGGACGGCAGGAACAGCCACACCGCCCCGACCAGCGTGAAGAGCATCACCACCGCCAGCGCAGGCAGGATGCGCCGGATGCGCCGTTCGTAGAACCGCACCAGCGAAAAGCGCGCTTCGTCGACCTCGCGCGCGATGATGCCGGTAATCAGGAAGCCCGAAATGACGAAGAAGACGTCGACTCCGACGAACCCGCCGAGCAGGCCGGGCACCCCGGCATGGAACAACAGGACCGGAAGGATCGCGACGGTCCGCAGACCATCGATATCGGGCCGATATTTTCCCGTCACGCCTTGATGCTCCGATAGACCTCTAGAACATGGCCGGCATGGGTGCGCGGCAGCAATTCGGTCGCGACCGCCGCACGGGCGTCGGCGTCGAGCGCGGTGGCGGGATCGGCGAGCACCGCCGCAATCGCATCGGCGAACGCCGTCGAATCGGCATCGCGCGGCACCAGTCGCCCGCCGCCCCAGCGGCGCAGGATCTCGCCATGCCCGGCATCGTCGGTGGCGACGCACGGCACGCCCAGCAACAGGCTCTCGACCAGCGTCCGTCCGAACGGTTCGGCCAGCGCCGGGATCGCCAGCACGTCCAGCGCGGCGATGTTGCGTTCGGGTGGCGAGCGGAAGCCGGCGAACGCGATCCGGTCGCCGATGCCGAGCGTATCGGCATAGACGGCGAGTTCCGCGGCGGTTTCGTCGCGGTCACGGCCGAACATCACGAAGCGCGTGCGCGGATCGCGCTCAGCCAGTTTCGCGGCGACCTCGACGAACCAGCGCGCGCGCTTGCGCCGCTGGAAATTCGCGGAAAAGCCGATCAGCCGCATGTCCGCGTCGGGCCAGCGCGCGGTGAATTCGTCGCGCGCATCGGTGAACGCCGCGGGATCGGGGATCATCTCGAACGGGTTGAGGATCGCGATCGCACCGGGGATTCCCGCTTCCTCAAGGTTGCGGGTGCACGCTTGCGAGATGCTGATGACCCGCTGCGCGAGACGAACGAGCAGCCGGTCCTGCGGCTTGGCGGTGATGAACGCCCGCTGGTGATAGACCAGCGGCAGCCCGATCGACCGGGCGGCAATGCCCCAGGACTGCATCGACCACAGGTCGCAGCAGTGCACGATCGCGTCCGGGCCGAACGACCACAGCAACCGCCGCCGGGCCGGAAAGCGCCGGATGTCGCGCAGCGTCTCGCGCCGTCGAGCCGGCGGTCCGGGAGTCGTCACGACCTCCAGCCCGCGGGCGCGTGCCTCCTGTTCAACCGTCGATCCCTCGACCGCCAGGATGACCGTGCGCACGCCATGGTCACGCGCCAGCGCCCCTGCCAGCAGGAAGGTCGAGATATGACTTCCACCGACGCCATATCCCGTAAAGGGGAATAGGATCGGACCGATCGGTTTCGCCAAGGACACCCCCTGTTCAATCACCTGCCGGCGGCTGCCCCGATCCGGCGAAGCGGATCAACGCGGCAAGCCCGCCAAACTCGTATCGCAGTGCAACATAAACTTATTTCTGGCAATGCTGGTATGCGCGACAACGTAGCGGTGTGCGTACTGGCAGCATCCGGATCGCCAATGGCTTTTGCGGTGCGGCGTGCCTAGATACCGCCGATTCGGTCAGGAAGGGAAGAGTTGATGCACGATCATCGCGACGACGAACCGGTGGTCGATACCGTCGTCATGCCCTTCACCACCGCACAGGTCGGGGGCAGCCATGTTTCGGGCACGACGCTGGGTGCGAGCCTGCAGCGGGTGTACGGCGTGCGATCGATCGTAGTCGCGCCGGAGGGGGCGGAGGTGCTCGACCTCGCCCGCGGCCTCGGCATGGAGGGTCAGGTGAGCGGCGACCCCGCGCGCTGGCGGCACCGGCCCGACCGCGACCTGCTGCGGACGCCGGCGCGGGTCGCCATGCTGCGCGCCCTGCCCGGTCGCCGGCTGGTGCATTGCAACGACCTCGGCGCGTTGCAGGCATGGGCGCCGGCGGCGCGCGTGCTGGGCATTCCGCTCGTCTATCACTGCCGCGCCTTCGATCGTGATCGCTGGTTCAATCGCCTGGTGATCCGTAGCGCCGACCATATCATCTCGATCGCGCGCGGCGTCGACGCGTCGCTGTCCTATCTGCCGGCGAAGCGGCGCTCAGTGCTGGTCAACCCCTTCTCGACCCCCTTGTCGGTCGATTCGGCGGCGGCCCGGCGGCTGCTGCTCGACGATCTGGGCGTCGAGGACGCACGGATCGTCGGCTTCGTCGGCAATATGTGGAAGCGCAAGCGTCCCGAGATGTTCGTCGATATCGCCCAGCGGCTGGCGACGACCGATCCGGACCTGCGGTTCGTCGTGTTCGGCCGCGACGGCGACGTGACGAGCGAGCAGATGCGTACGAAGATCGCCGCCGCCGGGCTGACCGACCGGTTCCTGCTCGCCGGCTTCCGCCTGCCGCCCGAGGCGAATCTTGCCGCGCTCGACCTGCTGCTGATGCCGGCGCTCGACGAACCGTTCGGACGCACCCCGGTCGAGGCGCTGCTGCTCGGCATCCCCTATGTCGCGGCCGACGATGCCGGCCATTCGGAGATCCACGCACGCTGGGGCGGCGGGCGCGTCCTGCCCATTCCCGCCGACGCCGATGCCTATGCCACCGTCTGCCGCGAGGTTCTGGCCAACCCGGACGCCGTGCGGCTGTCGATGGAGCGCCGCCGCGAGATCCATGCCGAACTCAGCCCGGACCGCCACGGCGTTGATGTCATGAACATGTATCGGTCGATGCAGCGATAGGGCCGACCGACATCAAATTGAAAGGTGAGCCAACTGCTCCCCTCCCTGGCAGGGAGGGGAGCAATTACGTTGCCGTTTCGGTTGAATGCCGACCGGCCCTGGCACGGATCGCCATTCAAACCTTGATCGTCGCCCGCCCGATCCCGCTCAGGTCGCGAGCGCAGGCGATCGATCCGGTTCGCCGCGCAACGGCCGTGGCCGGCGGCGCTCCGCTTGCCCCTGATAGGCATAGGCCAACGTCAGGCCGCAGATGATTCCGTACATCAGCACGCCCTCGATCTGCCACAGCGGCATCGTGCTGAGGTTGAGAATCAGGAAGCCGCCATGCATGGCGATCAGCGGCGTCCGTACCGGTCGCGGCACCGACAGCAACGGCAGCATCATGGCCAGCCACAGGATGCACACCGCGATCGCACCCAGCGCGCCGAATTCGAAGAGGTAAGACAGGATCGTGTTCTGCGCATAGACGCTGAACACCAGTTCCCAGCTATCCGGTCCATGGCCGATCGTCTTGGCTAGCGGCGAGCTGTCGGCATAGGCCTCGGCATATTGCGCCCAGACATAGGCACGTCCCGAATTAGTACTGCGTTCCTGGCGCGTGAAGGTCGATACCGGCCGCATAAAGTCGGTCGGGTTGGACGCGAAATCGACCACCGACTGCACGCGCGCGCCGAGATCGATGTTCACCGACACGATGACGAGCAGCGCCGCGAGGCCACCGGCCGTCACCGCCAGCGGACGGCTGCGCGGGCTGAGCGTGCGCAACGGCGCGACCAGCGCCAGCCACAGGATCAGCGGCAGCATCGCGACCGCGGTCGTGCGGTAATTGGCGAGGCCGATTCCGACGATGATCGCCACCGTCATCGCCACGCGGATCCACCCGCGCACTTTGGTGGCCAGCGCGATCGCGATCAGCCCGCCGGCGAGCGCGATCGAAAAGACTGATTCGTGGGTATACCCACCGACATAGGACACCGACCCGTCGCTCTCACCCTGCTTGGTGATGCCAAGTGCGATCGAGGTGACGAGGAAGAACAGCGGCGGCAGATAGGCTGCCATCAGCGCGCCTGCCATGCGCGGCGGCGTGACGTCCTGCGCGCCGCGCATCGTGCCGAGGATGATGAGCACAAGATAGGCGAACTTCGTCATCTGCTCGACCATCTCCATCGGCACATGATTGACGAAGGCGCTCAGCGCGATGATGGCGACCAGCGCATAGATCGGCACCATCCACACCAGCCGCAGATAGCGCAGACCGACCATCGTCAGCCCGACCACGACCACCAGGATCGACACCACGGCGTTGATGCTCAGCCCCGCGGCGATCTTCGGCGTGGTGTAGGGAGCATAGGCGTCCATCACGAGCCGCAGCCACACCGCGCCGATCACGAACCGCCCGGGTGTCGAACGGATGCGGACGAGCGCGATAATGAGCGGCACCAGCAGTAGGAGGGTCGTGGGTATCAGGCCGTAGAGCGGGATTGCCCGTTCCGGCATGGTCATCGACGGGTCCATGGGATTCTCTCATTGCCGCGGACAGGCACCTGCCCGGATGCGTATTCCCCTCGCGTTTCGTCGCCACTCATTGGATACGCAACATATTATTTACGCGAAACCGCGATAAACTGCCCGTCGTAAAGCGAAGGTCGTCCGCCGGGCCTTGTATCAGGAGTAAGCCGTCATGTCCGCATTGCCCGAAATGGAGGCACCCGGCTCGCTGCCGCCGGTGACCGACGCCCCGGTCGTGGCGTCCGCGCCCAAGCCGTTGAAACGCAAGCGCTCGCGCTCGGCCCAGATCTTGCCGTTCCGGCAGGATGAGGACGTGATCCGCAGCTTCTTCGCCGATACCCTCGCGCCGACTCCCCGCTACGGGATGCGCGGCTGGGCGCGCGCCTCGCTGATCGCGATCGTCGCTGCCGGTGCGGGCGGCGGGTTCGTCGCCGCGGCGTCGCAGTTCTTCGAATTCTGAACCGGCCGGCCCGACCGGGTCCCGCCGCCCGTCCTGCCCCGGATCGGGACGATTCCCCGTCGCCGGTTGCGGCGGACGAAACCTCCGGTCAGCGCCTGCCCGCGCCGCGCAGGGTTTCCTCGATGATCCCCCAATAGCGATCCGCGACCGCCGCGACGTCGAAATCGGCCGCGCGTGCAGATGCCAACGCGCCCAGCCGGCTACGCTCTCCGGCGTCGCCCATGTGGCGGATGCCGGCGACCATCGCCGCGGTATCGTCGCACGGCACCAGCAGCCCATGCTTCGCGACCACCAGGCCGTCGGTCGCGTGCGCGCCGAGAATTTCGGAGGGACCCGACGGGCAATCCGTCGACAGGACCGGCAGGCCGACCGCCATCGCCTCGACCAAGCCGTTCGGAAAGCCTTCCGCGTTCGACGGCAGGACATAGAAATCCGCGCCGGCCATCAGCGCATAGGGATTGGCGGTGAAGCCGGGCAGGTGCACCCGGTCGGCCACGCCCAGTTCGCGCGCCAGCGCCAGCAGCGAATCGCGTTCGCCCCCTTCCCCGGCGATCACCAGATCCTGTTCGGGACGTGCGGCGGCATAGGCCCGGATCAGCAACGCGAAATTCTTGTTGGGGGCAAGCCGCCCGACGCCCAGCAGATAGGGGGCATCGGGCCGCCATGCCGGCGCTTCCGCCGCCATCCGGGCGATTCGCGACAGGTCGAACGGGTTGTCGATCGCCACGACCCGGTCCGCGCGGACGCCATAGGCCTCCACCAGATGGTCGCCGACCCCCTGCGACACCGCGATCACCCGCGTGGCGCGGCCATAGGTCAGGCGGACCATCGCCTTGACGACGCGCGCGCCGCGGCCATCGCCCAGATGCGCCGATGTATGCACCCGTTCGCTGATGATGAACGGCCGCCGCAGGATGCCCATCGCCACCGCGTTGCAGATATTGGCGCGGGTCAGGAAGCTCAGCGTGACGTCGGGTCGCCGGCGCAGCAGGTGCCGGGTGAGCGACTTCAGGCTCGTCGCCAGCCCGCCGCCGCCGGCCAGCCGGACGACCGGCAGCCAGTCCGGCAGGGTATAGGCTTCCGCTTCGTCGTCGAGCAGAACCAGTTCGATATCGTGCGTCGCCATCCGCGCCTGCGAATGGGTGAGCAACGTCGTCATCACCCGCTCGGCGCCGCCGCCGGCCAGGGAATTGATCACGAACGAAATCTTGGGACGCATGGCTTCCCCCTCGCCAGGACCGGCCCCGATCGGCGCGGCCAGCGCCTCTTCGCCCAAGGCGCGGGCGATGTCCACGCCGGTCCTGCATCCTGTCGACAAAAGCGTGGCGACTCAAAGCCGCTTCGCGCGTTGCGTTGTTGCCGCGATGCGGGCAGAGCATCGTCAAGGAAAAGAATATGAAGCAGTGCATCGGGGGAACCATGGGTAAGTTCGCGCAGACGCGATGGGCCGGCTTGTCGGTCGTGGCAGCAGGGCTGATGGCCGGCGTCGCGGACGCACAGACCGCGCAGACGCCGCCGTCCGATCCGCAACTGGTGGTGCCGGGCCGCACGCCCGACCCCGTGCCGCCAACCGCGGGCGAGGCGCAAGGTGGCGTCAGCACCGAATCGACCGCCGACGGGACCGCCCCTGGCCTGAACGACGTCAATCGCGCGCTGGCCGAACAGCGTGACGCCGAACCGATCCAGACCGGGCTGATCCCGATCGATTCGAGCCGGTTCCTCGGCACCACCGTGCGCGGCCGGTCGCGTCCCGAATTCACCGCGCCGGGGCTGCGCGCGGGCAGCTTCCGCATCTATCCGACGGTCGGGGTCGACCTTGGCTATGATGCCAACGTCTTCGCGACCAGCAACGCGGTCGGCGACGCCTTCGGCACCGTCACCGGGACCGTGCGGGCGCGATCGGACTGGAACCGGCACCAGCTCGGCCTCGATGCACGCCTGTCGCAGAGCGAATATGCGAGCTACGACACCGAAGGCGGCACCGAATATCGCCTCGCCGGGTCGGGCCGGCTCGACATTATCGGTCGCAACGCGCTCGAAGCGGTGGCGGTCCGGCAGCGGGTGATCGTCGACCGCGCCAATATCGGCGAAATCCCCAACACCGAACGTCCGCTGCGCTATGACGAGACGATCGGATCGCTGACCGGTATCGTCGGCGAGGGACGGCTGCTCGGCCGAGTCGGCGCGACCTATACCCAGCGCACCTATGAGGA
This sequence comes from uncultured Sphingomonas sp., assembly GCA_913777295.1. Taxonomy (GTDB): domain Bacteria; phylum Pseudomonadota; class Alphaproteobacteria; order Sphingomonadales; family Sphingomonadaceae; genus Sphingomonas. Next base: position 51,864 of record CAJYRU010000185.1, read on the forward strand.
CAATGCGCTAATCGACGGCACCCCGCTATCGCTGCGCTTCCGCGACGCCGATCGCTGGGAATTGCGCGCCGATGTCGGCTATCAGCTCCGCGCGGCGCAGACCGTGTTCACCTCGGTCACCGTCGACCGGCGGCGCAGCAGCACCCCGATCCCCGGGCAGCCGACCGTCGACAGCGACGGTGCGCAGGTGCTGGTCGGCGTGCGCGGCGAATTGTCGCCGCTGATCCGCGGCCAGCTCGCCGCCGGCGTGCTGCACCAGAATTTCCGCAGCCCGCTGGTCCGTGACGTGACCGGCCTCGCGCTCAGCAGCCGGGTGGAATGGCTGCCGACCGAACTGACGACCGTCACCGTGTCGGGCGAGCGCTCGCTGCAGACCAGCGCGCTGCGCGACGACCTCAACTACATCATCACCAGCTTCGACCTGCGGGTGGATCACGAACTGCTGCGCAACCTGCTGCTGCTGGCGAACGCACGCTACGCCACCGCCGACTATCGCTCGTCGACCCGGGTCGACCGGCTCTATTCGGTCGGCACCGGGGCCGATTATTTCATCAGCCGCAACATCCGCAGCACGCTGCGGCTGACCGCGTCGAAACGGACCAGCACCGGGTCGATCCGGCCGAACTTCAACGATTTCGTGGCGACGGTCGGTGCGGCCTACGCCTTCTGACGCGGCGACGGTTCCCACGCCGCGTTCGGGGTCGGCACGCCGATGACGACCCCGTTCGACTGGATCACGATGGCCGTGTTCGCGGCGATCGTGATCCTGTTCCTGCAACGCTCGGCGGCTCCGGTCGCCCGCGACACGATGCTGCACTATCTGCCGCCGGCGCTGGGCTGCGCGCTCGCCAACTATCTCGGCAATCACGACCAGCCCGGCTGGGCGACGCTGATCCTGGGTGGCGTCGTCGCCTATGTCGCAATCGTCCTGCGCCCGTTCGGCAGGAGTTGAGCACGATTTCGCGACCGACCGGGGTTTGATCCGCGGAAGCGGTGCCGGATCGGACCCCGGCGTCTGATCCCTTGATCGAACCAGACGTCATCCCGGCGAAGGCCGGGATCTCCCGCTGATAGCACGCCGCAGGAGTCGCCTGAGACCCCAGCCTTCGCTGGGGTGACGATTCAATGGTGACTGATCAAAGGCTAGTACAGCCAGTTCGACCATTCGGCGACCGGCGTCCACTGCCCCTGCCGCCGCTGGAGCGCATAGAGCGCGCCGTGGTGATTCGCCTCGACCGTCACGAACCCGATATCGCCATAGCGAACCGGGTCGCGCACGCCGAATCGCGGCGTACAGCGGCGCAGGCGGTTGATGACCCACCACCGCGCGGTGACGCCGGCGGGCAGCGCATCCTCGGTCAGCGTCAACCGGCGGCGGATATCGCCGAACGGCCGCGCCATCCGGGTCGCCGCACCGTTCAACGTCTGCTGCACCATCGGCGGCAGCACGTCGGACCGGTCACGCACCACCGGCGGAGTCGGTTCGCCGGTCGGCACCTTCAGCCCGGTCGGCGGAAACCAGCGCAGGTCGGCGCGAGAGCTGCGCGGCGCGCGCGCCATCTCGCGAAAGACGCTCAGCGTATCGCCATCGGTCACCCGGTCGGTGCAGACCGGGCCGTTACGTGCGACCATCAGCGTCAGGACGGCCCGCACCATCGCTTCGTCGTCGTCGATTCGTCCGTCGCCGCGACCACCGGAGCAGCCGGCGAGCATAAGCGTCATGATTCCGATGACGAAACGTCGCGGGCGCGGGGATGGGATGTGGCGAGGCTCCATCGCCGGGACCATCGGCGAGCCGCGCCCAAAAGTAAACGGCACACCGATGTGCACCGGAACGGGACATCCCTGAATCCGCACGCGTTAGCCGTTGGAAACTTTCCGGCCTTGTGCGATTAATGGTTCGTAAAGGAAGATGCCGTGAGCGAACGAATTGCAACTCTGCGCACCGAGGACCGGTGGCGCCGTTGGATGATGGCCGGAGTCGTGGGGATGCTGACCCTGTCGAGTGGCACCATCATCTCCGAACGCGCCCTGTTCAGCCCCCTGGCTGACGACCCCGCCCTCGCCGGGTTTGCGCCGACCGCCTATGCGATGCTGACGCCGCAGGGCGGTGCGGGCGGACTGGGTGGCCCCGGTGGGCTGCGCCGTCCCGGCAGCGGCACTCCGTTCCCGCAAGCGTTCGGCGCGATTCCGCAGCCCGATGTACCGGCGTCGACCGGAGGCACGCCGGGCGGCGTTCCCGATGGCGTGACCGGCCTCACCCCGGCACCGCAGGGTGTCGGTAATCTTCCCAGCGACTCGATCCCCGGCGGACCGGGCGGTCCCGGCGGGGCGGGAAGCGGCCCCGGCGGTTCGCTGCCCGGTCCGGGCGGATCGTTGCCGGGTGGTGGCGGCGCGGCTCCGGGCACGACGCCGGGCGGTCCGGTGACGCCGCCGGTGAGCGCCGTTCCCGAACCGGCGAGCTGGGCGATGATGATTCTCGGCCTCGCCTTTATCGGCGGCATCCTGCGGCGTCAGCGCGGCGGAGTGTCGCGCGCGATGACCGGGCGCACCGCGACGGCCTGACCGCGCGCGTACGCACCGACACCGACATAGAGGCTGTCTGGAGACGTGCCATGCGCGTATCCAGACGGCCGTTCAGCGCAGGTGGAGCCTGCCTTCGGTCAGTGTGACCGAATCGAGCTTTTCCAGCATGTTCTGGCCGAGCAACGATACGCCCAGCCCGTCACGCACGACCACCGCGCGCAAGCCCCGGACGTCGTGCCCGGCCAGTTCGATCCGCTCCAGTTTCGTCCACGCCATCGCCGCATCGCCGCCGACGGTGCTGACCCGCCCGACGAACTTGTCGCGATCCACCACGATTCCCGCCGCCCGGGCATCGGCATCGGTGAGGACCATGTAGGACGCGCCGGTATCCACCAGGAAGCGGATCGGTCGCCCGTTCACCTTCGCTCGGACATAGAACAACCCGTCGCTGTGCCGTTCCGTGCGCAGGCTGGCCGGCTCGGTTGCCGGCATGGGCGGGGGTGGCGCGGTGGCGACGATGGGCACCGCCGCGGCGGCGATCCCCTCCGTCACCGGGGCGAAGCCCAGCCGGTCCGACTCGCTGAGCGCGGCGATGCTGGCGGTGGCGATGCCGGAAAGCACCGCTGCACGAAGGATGGCATTGGCGAACATGGCAACCGGTATCGCACCGTCGACTTACGCTCCGGTTCGCGAAAATGGTGCATCGCCAATTAACTAGGATCGATCGACGTTCACGGGAAACCGCAGCGTAAATGCTCCGCTCCCTGACAAGGTAGGGGAGCGCCTAGGATCGATCGATCGCAAGAGGTCTGCGGCCGCTCGCGACTCGACGAAGCCGAGATTTCGGCACCTGAACTTGTTCCGGCGTCCATCCGACCCGCGAGCGCTGCAGATCAATGATCCACCAATATGCCACCAGACGTCGTTCCAGCGAAGACTGGGACGACGTCTGGTGACGGCACGCGACAGCGGCCGCTTGAGACCCCGGCCTGTGCCGGGGCGACGTTTCCAGGTAGATGGATCGATCGCCAGGGACCGGCCCGGGTCACGGGTCGATCGCGTCAGCGCGGCAACCCACCTTGCCGCGACCGACACAGGCGACCGGTGATCCAGCCCACCGGTCGAAACCGCCTACGACCCCGCCGCCACCGTGGGTCGCGCCTTCGGCGTGGCGGGGCCATAGGTCCGGCGGAGATGGACGGTCTGCAACAACCCGGCGATCAGGATCACCAGTCCGGCCAGCGTCAGCTGCGCGGCGACGACCCAATAGGGTGCGCGCATCGTCCGGGTCGAATTATAGAGGACATAATAGGGCCGCGTGACCCGCAACCCCGCATAGCGATACAGCCGCTCGATCGAACCGGGCAGGTTGTTGCGGACCAGCGTTCCGGTCCGGTCCTCCACCCGCACGTTCGGGGCCATGCGCGCCTGATCGCGCGGTTCCAGCTCGATGAAATAGGCGATCTCTGGCATCGCCGGGTCGGTTCCGGCGGCGACGATCGGCGCGAAGCGTACGCCCCGCCGCGTCACCAGCAGGTTCTGCGCAAAGGCGGCGGTGCGGTCGTACAGGATCGTGCCCCGCAACGTCGCCGCCCCGCTATCGACTGCGGTCACGCCCGCCGGATCGGCAGTGACGATCCGGTCCGCGCGTTGATACGCCGTCCGCGTGAACGCGACCAGCGCGATCACCACCGCGGCGCTGAGCAACGCGCTGGCGACCACGAACAGGAACTGGCGGAACCGGACCGCGCTGATATGGGCCGCGACGGCGGGCGACCGGTCGGCATAGCGCGGGTCGTCGCGCTGGTGACGGTCGCGCAGCAGCAGCAACGCCGGCGACGCGAACAACAGCACGGGCAGCACGAAGGTCAGCGTCGGCGCGAACTGGCCGAACTGGTCGAACTGCCATTCGGCCAGCGTCGCATACAGCCCGGAGTAATGCAGCATTTCCCACAGGAAATACAGCAGCACCACCAGCACCCATAGCGTCATGATCCGGGCGAGAACGGGCCGATCGACGCGTGGCATCCGCGATTTCAACCAGCCACGCATCACAATCCCCCTTATCAGCCTGCCCCTGCCCGTCGATTCGTACGCTGGGGCAGGGACCTTTGCGCTTACCGTCCGCAGAGTCTAGCGTCCCGGAAATGTTCAACGCGCCTGCCTCCGTTCGCGTTCCGGCCGCCCCCGACGATGCCGCCGCACCCGCCCCGCGCGGGGAGGGACGCGGCTGGCGTGCATGGGGCGATTACTGGTTCCTCGCGATCGCCATCCTCCTGTTCCTGCTGCCAGTGGCGGGCGCGATGGTCCGCGAAAGCTGGTCGACCGAACAGGGCGCGCAGGGACCGCTGATCCTCGCCAGCGGATTGTGGCTGCTCGCGCATGAGGCACGCGGCCTGCGCGCCCTGCCCGGAAAACGCGGCCCCGCCGCCGCGGCGATGGTGCCCGCCGCACTCGCCGTCGTCTTCGGTCGGGTGACCGGCAATCTGTGGGTCGACTGGGCGGGAAGCCTCGGCGCGCTCGCCGTCCTGCTCTATGCGGTGGCCGGCGGCGCGGCGCTACGCCGGCTGTGGTTCCCGCTGCTCTATCTGCTGTTCCTGGTGCCCATTCCCTATGCGATTATCGGCCCCCTTACCCATGCCCGCAAATTATGGCTGTCGGGCAGCGCGGTCGACCTGTTGTCCTGGGCGCGCTACGACGTCGCCTATGGCGGCACGACGCTGTATATCGACCAGTATGAACTGCTGATCGCCGATGCCTGCGCCGGCATGAACTCGCTGTTCAGCCTCGTCGCGATCGGCGGTTTCTATATCTATCTGCGCCATCGCGACCGGGCGCGGCGGGCGATTTTCCTGGCGATGACGCTCGTTCCGGTCGCTATCTTCACCAATTTGCTACGGGTCGTGCTGCTGATGCTGGTCACCCGCCACTGGGGCGATGCCGTGGCGCAGGGGGTGTTCCATGATGCGATCGGGATGGTGATGTTCGCGACGATGCTCGGCACGCTGGTGCTGCTCGATCTTGCCGCCGCCGCGCTGACCGACCGCAGGGGTATGCCCGCATGAGCGTCGTGCCGCGTCCCGACCGGCGGCAACTGATCCTGGGGACGGCGCTGCTCGCCACGGCGGGGCTCGCCAACGCCTTGCGCCCGACCGACGCGCCCGCCACCACAATCGACCTGATGCGCGCGATCCCGCTGGTGCTGGGTCCCTATCGCTACGACAGCGCGATCGCGCTCGTCCTGCCCGATGCCGGGGAGACTAGCCAGCGGATCTACGATCAGGTGCTGACCCGCAGCTATGTCGCGGCCGGGCGTCCCCCGGTCATGCTCGTCATCGCCTATGGCGCGGCGCAGGATGCCGGCCTCGCGCTGCACCGGCCCGATGCCTGCTATCCGGCGGCCGGCTATCGGATCGAAGCGACGCGGGCGGTGCAGGCACGTCCCGGCGAAGCCGCCGCGATCCCGGCGACCCTGCTCACCGCCACGCGGCAGGACCGGGTCGAACAGGTGCTGTACTGGACCCGGATCGGCGACCGCTTTCCGACATCGGCATTGGCCGAGAAGCTCGACATCCTGCGCGCCAATCTGTCGGGCGATCGCCCCGATGGCGTGCTGGTCCGGCTGTCTGTCGAGGATGGCGACCCGGCGGCGGCGCTGGCGCAGTTGCAGCGATTCGTCGCCACGCTGCTCGTGACGATCGGCCCGGCCGCACGCGCCAAGCTGGTCGGGGGTGCCGCATGACCCGGCGCGGTGGCGTTCATGCCCTGTCGCTGCTGCTGCTGGCGGCACTCCCCGCCGGCTGCGATCCCGGCCCTCCCGAGGGGCAGGTGGTCGCGCGCGTCGACGGGGAAGAAATCACCCGGCGCGACCTGCTGCTCGAACTACAGGCCAGCGGCCTAGCGCCCGGGGTCGATGTCGACCGCTACCGCAAGGCGCTGCTCGAAGCGGTGGTCGCCCGCAAGCTGCTGGCGCAGGCCGCCCGGCAGGACGGCATCGACACCACGCCCGAATATTTGGCGGCGATCCGGCGCGACCGCGAACAACGGCTCGTGCAGTTCCTGGGCGACCGCGACACCACCCGGCTGCCGCCACCGACCCCGGACGCTATCCGCGCCCATGCCGCACGGCGCGACAGCGCCTATGCCGCTCGGCAGTTGCTGACGGTCGAGCAGTTGCGCCTTGCCGACACCGGCGCGGAGCGGGCGATCGACCTGCGCGGCCCGATCGATGCGGTCGCGGCGCGGATGGATGCGGACGGACGCCGTTACCGGCGCGATCGCGTGGCCGAAGACAGTCTCGCCCTTGCGCCTGCGCGCCAGGCTGCACTGGCGGCTACCGCCGGCGGCACCGCGCTGCGCACCGATCAGCCGGGCGAGGTCATCCTCGAACAACTGGTCGCCGTCCGCCCCGCCCCCATCGCGCCGGCGCTGCGCCCCGCCGTCGCCCGCGACGAACTGGAACGGAACGCCCGCGCCGACATGGAGGCCCGGCGCACCGCCCGGCTCCGCGCTCGCGCGCGGATCGAATATCAGCCGGGTTACGCGCCGTAGAAGTCGCGATACCAAGCCGCGAACTTGCCCAAGCCTTCCTTCAGCATGACCTTCGGACGATAACCGCACACCGCGTTCAGCCGCGACACATCGGCATAGGTCGCGGTCACGTCGCCGGGCTGCATCGGACGCATGATCTTCTCGGCCTTGCGCCCGATCGCTTCCTCCAGCGTCTCGATCATCTCCATCAGCCCGACGGGATGGCTGTCGCCGATGTTGAGGATGCGGTTGGCGCCGCGCTCGGGCGGATGGTCGAGTGCGCCGACGATCCCGTCGACGATATCGTCGATATAGGTGAAGTCGCGCGCCATCCGCCCCTCACCGAACACCTCGATCGGCTCGCCGCGCATCAGCTTCTGCGTGAAGCTGAAATAGGCCATGTCGGGACGACCCCATGGCCCATAGACGGTGAAGAAGCGCAGCCCGGTCTGCGGAAAGCCGTACAGCTTCGCATAGGACTGGCTCATCAGCTCGCACGCGCGCTTGGTCGCCGCATACAGCGATACCGGCGCCGCGGCCGGTTCGTCCTCGGAAAAGCCGGCGGTGCCGATCGGCTTGTCGCCATAGACCGAGCTGGACGACGCATAGACGAGATGGGCGAAGCCCTCCGGTGCGTGGCGGCATGCTTCCATGATCGAAAGATGGCCGGCAAGGTTGGAGCGTTCATAGGCGAACGGATTCTGGATGCTGTAGCGCACCCCCGCCTGCGCGGCCAGATGGACGACCCGGTCCACGCCGTTGTCGCGGACCAGACGGGCCATTTCCTCGTGGTCGACGATATCCACACGGTGGAAGGTGAAGCCTGCCTTCCCCTCGAACGTCGCCAGCCGCGCTTCCTTCAGCGCGACGTCGTAATAGTCGTTGACGCTGTCCACGCCGATCACCGTCTCCCCCCGCTCCAGCAGGCGATGGGCGGTGGCATGTCCGACGAAACCGGCGACCCCGGTGACGAGAATGGGACCAGGCATCAACACTTCTCCATTAGCGACGGTCACGACGCGAGCACTTACCCGGCCCGCCTACAGGATAGGCTGCCGAAAAACCATGGCATTTTGCTGCTATGCAGCATTCACGACGGCCTTGTCCGGCGAAGGATCAGGTACAGCGCGCCCTGCCCGCCATGGCGCGGATGGGCCGGGCGGATCGATGCCACGCGGTCGGCATGCCGCCCCGCCAGTATCCAGTCGCCCACCGCCGCCCGGATCGCCCCGCGCGCATGCGGCCGTTCCGATTCGGGGCGCGGCGGCTTGCCGGTCACCAGCAGCAACACCCGGTCGCCGCGCTGGATCGCCCGCGCCAGCCCCTGGTCGAGCAGCAGATGCGCCGAATGCAGCGTATGCCCGTGCAGATCGATCGTCGATTCGGGGCTGACCAGTCCGCGCGACAGCCGCCGGTCCCAGCCTGCGTCGAGCGTCGCCCCGGGCGTTCGCGCCTTGGCCGGCACCGGCAACGCGGCGGGCAGCTTGGCCCGCACCGGCTTGGGAGCCGGCGCGCCATGCTTCGCCATCGCGACAGGCGCGACCGGCACCGGGCGGGCGGCGTGGAGCGGCTTTACCGCCGCGACCACCCGCGCCCACAGCGCCGCTTCGCCGGGATCAAGGCGTCGCCCGGCCACCCGCGATCCGCTGGACGGTGCCGATCGGCAGCAACAGGAAGGCGGTGCCGCGCGCGCTCATGCCGCCGGCGATCGCCCGCGCCTCGTCGCCCGCACCCCAGAAGGTGTCGAAGCGGTTGGTGCCCTTGATCGCGCCGCCGGTATCCTGCGCGACCCACAGCCCGGTGGCATCGGTGCGGTCCATCGACAGGAACACCGGCGAGCCCAACGGCACGAAGCGCACGTCCGCCGCGACGCTCGCCTGCCCCGTCACCGGCAGGCCCAGCGCCCCCAGCGGCCCCGGCCCGGTCAGTTCGCGGAAGAACACGAAGCTCTTGTTCTCGCGCATGATCGCGCGGCCTTGTTCGGGGTTCGCGCGCAGCCACGCCATCAGCCCCTGCATCGACGCCTGCCCCGGCTGCACCAGCCCGCGGTCGCGCATCAGCTTGCCGATGCCGGTATAGTCGCGGCCATTCTGCCCAGCATAGCCGATGCGCATGACGCCGCCATCGGGCAGCCGCAGCCGGCCCGACCCCTGTACCTGTAGGAAGAACATCTCGACCGGATCGGCCGCCCAAGCGATCTCAAGACCCCGCCCGGCCAGCGCGCCTTCCTCGATCGCGGTCCGGTCGAAATAGGGCACGAAGCCCTTGCCATCGACCCGCCCGCGAATCCGTTTGCCTTTCAGATCAGTCGAAAACAGCCCGAGGTCCGCCTCGACCAGATCGCTCGGCACGCCGTAGATCGGCGTTTCGTACCCGCTGCGCCGGTCGCGCGACCCATGGATTTCGGGTTCGTAATAGCCGGTGGCGAACGCCTCGCCGTCACCGACCTGCGCCGTTTCGAACCAGCGCGCGAAGAACGCCCGCGCCCCACCACCACCGACGCCGCGCGCCGCGTCGCACGCCGCCTGCCAGTCGGCGGGACGGGTCAGGCCGGTCGGATCGGCCTTGCGCGTGACCGAGGGGCAGCTGATGCGGAACGCCGCCAACGCGCGGTCGGCGGCATCGTCGGTGATCGGCAGGGTAGCGACCGGCGGCCCGGCCACGACTCCGGCGGCCAGCGCGGTCGCAGCACCGTCGACCGTGCCCACGCCGGTGATCGGCGGCAACGGCACCGCAGCCGTTGGCTGCCGCACCGGCAGGGCCCTGCTCGGCGTCCCCGGCGTCGCAGCGGGTCGTTCCGGCGCCGGTCGCGAAGCCGCGCTCTCCGCGCCACGCGGCACGATCGCGTTCGAACAACCCGCCAGCAGCAGCGCGGCGAATGCCGCCATCCCCCCCTTGTGCATCGGCGTCAGGCTTCGTCGGTGTCGGCGAGCTTCCAGTTCGGGTCGCTGCTCTTCAGCACCCGCAGGAACGTCCACACATCATGCGTCTCGACCGCATCCGACAGTGACCCGGCGATCATGTTGCCATCGGCATCGCGGGTGATCGCGGCGATGTCGGCATCGAAGCGCACCGCGACCCGCGCGACGCCACCTTCGACCGATGCCTCGGTAACGACCGCACGCTCGATCGACACCAGCCGGTTCTCCAGCGTCTGGCCCGCCGCGTTGCGCTCGGCGATCGCCTGCGCAAATGCTTCGCGCACATCGCGCTCGGTCAGCCATTCCAGCGTCGACTCGTCGCCCTTCCAGAAGGCTTCGAGGATCATGCGATAGGCGGACTTGGCCCCTTCGACGAACTGCGCAACGTCAAACGATGGGTCGGCGGCGATCAGCTGGCGCAGGCCGGCTTCGGCACCGGTTTCGACATGGCGCGGGCCGAGGACCTTCGCCTCCGGCGTCACCTCGATCGGGCGGGTAGCAGGCGGCACGCCGATCCGTTCCTCCGCCGCGCGCGGCAGGGGCTCATGGCCGGTACGCTTGCCCAGTACGGCATAAAGCCGCATGGCCAGAAACGCCGCGATCATCGCGAGCAGGACGACAAAAACCACCATGCCTTCACTTCCTTCCGTCGACCGGACATAGGACCGATCGGGCGCGGATACAAACGGTGCGGCGGTCCTGTGGTTCGCGGGGCCGGTCGACCCGTTGAATCGCGGTCGTGCCGCTGCTAGTCCGCGCCATCTTAACGCGGCAAGCGCCAAAGCTATCCGCCTTCGTGGACAGGAACTACCATGGAAGATCAGAACGACGCCACCGGCATCGACGCCTTTGCCAACGGGGACGACAGCCAGCCGTCGGTCAACGTCATCACCCAGTACGTCAAGGACCTGTCGTTCGAAAACCCGAGCGCGCCGGGCATATACCAGCTGCCGGGCAGCCCGAAGCTGGACGTGCAGTTCAACATCGGCGCGAACCAGGTCGGCGACGACGTCCACGAAGTCGTGCTGAAGATCGAGGCGCGTGCCGAAATCGAGGGCCAGGTGATGTATCTGGTCGACCTGTCGTTCGCCGGCCTGTTCGGCCTGCGCAACATCCCGGCCGAACATCTCCAGCCGTTCCTGCTCGGCGAAGCGCCGCGCATCCTGTTCCCCTTCGCCCGTCGCGTGCTGGCCGATGCGGTGCGCGACGGCGGCTTCCCGCCGCTGATGCTGGAGCCGATCGACTTCGCGCAGCTCTACCTCAGCCAGGCCGAACAGCAGGCCGGGCTTGGCGAAGTCGCCGGCCACGCCTGATTGTTCCGGGGCGGGTGAGTTCAGGGCTGCTCGACAGGTTGGCCCGGACTTCCGCCCCCTTTCCGTACCCCCGCGCAGGCGGGGGTCCAGAGTCAGGCAAGACGATGGCCTGCGTATGCCGCCCTGGATCCCCGCCTGCGCGGGGATACGCAACGGCCGACCTTGCCGAGGTCTCGACCATATCCGGGATGACGAGAGCGGCGAACCTTCGATCCAGAACGGTACCGGGAACACTGCATGTCGATCGGCCCTAGCTCATGAAACTCGCGAAATCGCTGGGGTCGGTCGGCGGGCTGACGCTGGTCAGCCGGGTATTGGCACTGGTCCGCGACTCGCTGCAGGCGACGTTCGTCGGCGCAGGCTTCGCATCCGACGCGTTCCTCGTCGCCTTCCGCCTGCCCAACATGTTCCGCGCGCTGTTCGCCGAAGGGGCGTTCAACGCCGCCTTCGTGCCGCTGTTCAACAAGAAGGTGGCCGAGGGCGAGGAAGCCGCCGAGGGACAGGGGCTGGCCACCGGCATTACCTTTGCCCGCGACGTGCTGTCGGTGCTGCTACCGGTGCTGATCGCAGCGACGGTCGTGATGCTGATCGCCGCATGGCCGCTGACCTACTTGCTGTCGGGCGGGTTCAATAACCCCACCCCCGACCAGTTCGCCTATGCGGTCACGCTGTCGCGGATCACCATCCCCTATCTGCTGCTGATCTCGATCGTGTCGCTCCTCGGTGCGATCCTCAATTCGCTCGACAAATTCTGGGTCAACGCCGCCGCCCCCATCCTGCTGAACGTCGCGATGGTCGCCGGCCTGCTCTTCTTCCACGGACCCGATCCATACGCGACCGCCCGCGTGCAGGCATGGGCGGTGACGGCGGGCGGTGCGTTGCAGCTCGGCTGGCTGATGTTCGCCTGCCGCCGTGCCGGCGTGTCGCTGAAACCCCGCCGGCCGCGCATGACCGATGACGTCCGCGCGATGCTGAAGCTGATCGTGCCTGCCGCCGCCGGCGCGGGCGCGATGCAGTTCAATCTGGTCATCTCCACCGCGCTGTCGGGCAAGCTGCT
>CAJYRU010000186.1 GCA_913777295.1 uncultured Sphingomonas sp.
CCCGGATCGACCGGCACCAGATTGTCGCCGGCCCACGCATAGTTGGTCGCCAGCCGCCCCTTCTGCGCCGCGGGTACCGTCCAATAGGTCGATGTCATGCGCAGCGGGCCGAACATCCGCGTCTGCAGGAACTTCTCGAACGACATGCCTGATGCCACCTCGATCACCCGCGCCATCACGTCGAGGCCGATCGAATAGCTCCACTTTGTCCCCGGCTCGGCGATCAGCGGCTGGGTGGCGACGCGGTTGGCAAATTCCTCCAGCGATTTCGGCCGCGCCTGCGCCATCGCCACTTCGGCCTGCGCGTTCACGGCGGCGGGGACGATGCCCAAACGCTCATATTCCTTCAGCAATGGCCCCTTGGTCACGATGCTGTAGCCAAGGCCTGCGGTATGGGTCAGCAGGTGGCGGACCGTGATCGGCGTGGTCGCCGGGCGGCTGGCAAGGCTGTTGTCGGGATCGGTCAGCACCTTCATCGACTTGAAGCCGGGGATGAAGTCGCTGATCGGCTGGTCGAGCTTCAGCTTGCCGTCCTCGACCAGCATCATCGCGGCCATGCCGGTGATCGGCTTGGTCATCGAATAGACCCGCCACAGCGTGTCGACATTGGCCGGTGCGGCGGTGGCGTCGGTCGCGACGCGGCCGGCGGCATGGGCGCTGGTCCAGTCGGGGCCGCCGACGACGACCACCATGCCCGGTGCCTTCTTCTGCGCCACATAGTCGCGAACCATCGCCTCGGTCGCGGGCAGCGCGCGAACCGCCGGGCGCGCAGGCGCACGCGGCGGCGCGGCCTGTGCCCAGGTTACTGCCGGCTGCACGAGCAACAGCGCGCCCGTCAGCGCCAACGCGTTCCGCAACTTCATCGCATTCCCTCCACCACTGGTATCGCCCGCGCGAACAGCGTCGGCAGCCCGGCGGCGGCAATGTCCGCGACCGGCCACCATTCGCCCTGCGCGGTGTCTTGCCGTGCTGCATCCGCCACCATGACGGTGCAGGCAAGATCGAAATGCGTGAAGCCGTGGCGGACCATGCCGACGCTACGCCAGTCGGCGGCGAAGGGCGCGCCCTCGGTGCCGGGATCGCTGTCGGCCCATGGCCCGGTCGGCAGCGCGCGCATCCCGCCCAGCAAACCCTTGTCCGGTCGGCGCACCAACAGCACCTGCCCGTCGCGCTCGGCCCAGAACAACGTGCCGAATCGCTGCGGCTTCGCCTTCTTGGCGGCCTTGACCGGAAAGGCGTCGGGGGTACCCATCGCATGGGCCACGCAGTCATCGCGGAGCGGGCAAAGCAGGCAGCGCGGGGAGCGCGCGGTGCAGACCATCGACCCCAGGTCCATCATCGCCTGCGCGAAATCGCCGGCGCGTCGGTCGGGAGTGATGGAGTCGGTCGCGGCACGGATCACCGGACGCGCGCCCGGCAGCGGCGCAGCGATCGCAAACAACCGCGACACGACCCGTTCGACATTGGCATCGACCACCACCGCCCGCCGGCCGAAGGCGATCGCGGCAATCGCCGCCGCCGTATAGTCGCCGATGCCGGGCAGCTTGCGCAGTTCGCCGTCGGTATCGGGCAGCGCGCCCCGCGCCGCGACCACCCGCGCACAGGCCAGCAGGTTGCGGGCGCGCGCATAATAGCCCAGCCCCGCCCATGCCGCCATGACATCAGCATCGTCGGCCGCCGCCAGTGCCGCGAAGGACGGCCAGCGCGCGGTCCAGTCCAGGAAATAAGGGCGCACGCTCGCCACCTGCGTCTGCTGGAGCATCACTTCCGACAGCCAGACGCGATAGGGATCGGGCGCGGCGGTCCCCGGCGGGCTGCGCCATGGCAGGCTGCGATGGTTGCGATCATACCAGTCGAGCAACCGTTTAGCGACAGAGAGATGCTTGGCGTCCACGCCGGCTCTATGGCATGGGATGCGGACAATGACGACGCGCCCCCGCCCCCATGCGACGATTCCCGAACCCCGCCGGCGTGGCGGCGCGCGGCCTGTCGCCGAATTGCTGCCCGACATTGGCGGCGCGGCGTTCCGCAGGTTCGGGTTCGTGCAATCCGCCGTGGTCAGCCGCTGGGGCGAGATCGTCGGCGAACGCTTTGCCCGCGTATCCGCCCCTGAATCGATCCGCTTTCCGCCGGGCAAGCGCGCCGACGGTACGCTGACGCTGATCGTATCGGGCGCGCATGGCACGATGATGCAGCATATCGCGCCGGAAATCGTCGAGCGGGTGAACCGCTTCTTCGGCTATGCCGCGGTCGCCCGGCTGCAGTTCCGGCACGGCGAGGTCCGCCCGCGCCGCGCGGTGCCGCCGCGTCGCGAACCGCCGCCCATCCCGGCCGACATGCACGAAAGCCTGCGCGACATCGCCGATCCCGAACTGCGCGAGGTTCTCGCCGCGCTGGCCGGGGCGGTTGCCGCGCCGCCGCCCCCCGCCATTCCGATCCTTGGCAAGGTCCGCTGATGCGTATCCTGATCCTTCTCTGCTCGTTCATCCTCGCCCTGTTCGGGATGCCCCCGGCCAAGGCGCAGGCCCCGGCCCATGCGGCCACGGCGCGCAACTGGACCAACAGCGTCACGATGCTGCCGACCGGCGGAATCGCGGTCGGCAACCCGATGGCGCGGGTGCAGCTGGTCGAATGGGCCAGCTATACCTGCTCGCACTGCGCCGCCTTCGCCCGCGATGCGAAGCCCGAGCTGACCGCGCTGATCCGGTCGGGCCGGGTGCGGGTCGAATATCGCACCCTGCCGCGCGACGCGCTCGACCTGACCGCCGCGCTGCTGGCACGCTGCGGCGGGGCGAACCGCTTCCTCGCCGCGCATGACGCGA
>CAJYRU010000187.1 GCA_913777295.1 uncultured Sphingomonas sp.
CGTCGTCATCATCCTCGCGCTGGTGGCGTTGAACGGCGTGTTCGCCATGTCCGAACTCGCCATCGTTTCCGCGCGCAAGGCACGGCTGGAAGGCCTGGCAAAGGCGGGGGGCAGGGGCGCGCAGACCGCGATGCGGCTGGCCGACGATCCCGGCAAGTTCCTGTCGACCGTCCAGATCGGCATCACGCTGATCGGCATCCTGTCGGGTGCCTATTCGGGGGCGAGCCTGGGCGGGCCGGTCGGCGAGCGGCTGGTGCTGCTCGGCCTGCCCGAATCGCTGGCGGCCAATGTCGGCTTCGGCGTCGTGATCGGCGTCACGACCTTCGCCAGCCTGGTGATCGGCGAGCTGGTGCCGAAACAGTTCGCGCTGCGCAGCCCGGAACCGATCGCGGTGCTGGTCGCGGTGCCGATGCTGTGGCTGTCGCGGATCACCGCGCCCTTCGTCTGGCTGCTCGACACGACCTCGGGCCTGATCTTCAAGCTGCTGCGCATGAACCGCGAATCCGAAAACCGGGTGACGGCGGAGGAACTGCACCTGCTGGTTGCCGAAGCCAGCAAGTCGGGCGTGATCGAGGAGCATGAGCGCTCGATCATTTCCGGCGTCGTCCGTCTGGCCGACCGCCCGGTGCGTGAGGTGATGACGCCGCGCACCGAGGTCGAATGGCTCGACGTCACGCTCGACGAAGCCGGCATCCGCGCGGCGATGGCGACGACCCCGCATACCCGTCTGCCGGTCGCCGAAGGATCGGTCGATGCGGTGATCGGCGTGGTGCAGGCACGCGATATCGTCGCGGCGATGTGCCGGGGCGAGCCGCTCGACCTGCGCACGCTGCTACACGAGGCGCCGGTCCTGCCCGATCAGGTCGACGCGATGGACGCGCTGCAGGCGATCCGGCGTGCCGAGGTGCCGATGGGCCTCGTCCATGACGAATATGGCCATTTCGAAGGGCTGGTGACGCCCGCCGACCTGCTGCGCGCGATCGCGGGCGACTTCGCCTCGGACGCGGAGGAAGGCGATTCGCCGCACATCATCCGCCGCGAGGACGGATCGCTGCTGGTATCGGGTCAGACGCCAGCCGACCAGCTGGCCGAACGGATCGGCATCGACCTGCCCGAGGACCGCGATTATGCGACCGTGGCCGGCCTCGCGCTCGCGGTGCTCAAGCATCTGCCGACCGAGGGCGAGCATTTCACCGAACAGGGCTGGCGCTTCGAGATCGTCGACATGGACGGGCGCAAGATCGACAAATTGCTGGTCGAACAGGCGGCATAGGCGGGCGGTCGAAACCGGCCGGCGCAATGCTTCCTTAATGCCGACCCGGCTACCCATGCCGCGGAAGGTATATGGTATTGACGATGTCGGCGTCTGCACTGCTCGGGCTGGTGATGAACCATATGCGCCACGGGATCGTCATCTACGACGATGCCGAGCGGATTCTGGTCATCAACCGCCATGTCAGCAGCATCTTCGGATTTCCGGAGTCGGCGGTTGTCGCGGGAACGACGCTGTCCGACTATCTGGCCTGTATCGCGGAGACGGTCGGCTGGTCGGCACAACGGCTGGCGGGCGTGATCGACAATCATCGGATGTGGGCGCGCGCCGGCGAGGCGCGTCAGTTCGACCATCATTTCGACAGCGGAAGCATAGTCGAGATCAGCTTCATTCCGCTCGAGCAGGGCGGCGCCGTGCTGACCTTCGGCGACGTCAGCCACGACCGGCGCCTGCACAGCGTCGGCGAACGCCGGGAAACCCTGACCCGCGAAGCCGGTACGATGCTCCACCGCGTCGCGGAGATCGCGGCACAGAACCGCGTCGTCGCCTTCAACGCCAGTATCGAAGCCGCGCGCATCGGCGAGCGGGGGCGGGCCTTTGCCGTCGTTGCCGACGAAGTCCGCCATCTGTCGCGTCAGACGACCGATGTCCTACACGACATCAACCATGTCATCGAGGAATCGCTGCGGCTTATGTAGCGCTTGGCGCAACCCGCCCGAACGGAAGATCATCCGCGCGCAGGCAGGGAGCGTCCTGTGATCGGACCGGCCGGGCGGCACTCCCCTTGCCGGGACCGACGCGACATGCAGCGCCCATCGCAAATATTGTCATTGCCGCGCAGGGGGATCCGTGACGCCGGTGCGCAGGGACCCCCGCCTGCGCCCGAGTGCCGATGATGGAGGGAATCGTCGTCGAGGCCGCTGAATGTCGCGTCGACCCTAGGTCAGTTCGGGCACCTTTCCCATCGCCCGGAGGTCTCACCTGATCTGCAGCGGGGTCGTCCCCCGATACGCGCCGATGTGGATGTGCGGGGCTCGGCTGAAACCGTTGTTGCCGACCTGCGCGACGACGTCGCCTGCGCGGACGACGCTCCCGACCTTCAGCCGCGGCCGGTCGGTATGGGCCAGGACGACGTTCGTCCCGGCGTGCGCCGTGATGACGATGACGTTGGCCGGATCGCGCCCCATCGTGCCCGGCGTGTTGGTCACCGGATTGTTCCGCAGATGGGAGATCGTCCCGCCGATCGGGACGTAAACATCGGCCTGCCAGCCGTACCAATCCTCGTTGCTCGCGCCGTCGGTCCGGAACGGGCGCCTGAACCCGGTGCCCGAAGTATTGGTGTCGTCCTCGATCGCACAGTCGGTGCCGAGCGCGTCGCCGGTCGTATCCTCCTGACCCGAGGAATGCTGCGAACAGCCGAACGACCGATGGCATACGGGGCTGACCATGATGTCCTCGATCACCGGCCCCTCCCTTGCCGGCTCGAACAGCCCCGGCAGCTACGGCTCCGCTACGCCCTGCCCCAAAACAGCCTGCAATGTGAGCAATAATCCGGCGATCACCAACGTTTCTCCGATGCTGGGAAGCAAATCCCCTGAGGCGGGATGGCGGCAACACCACTGCCCGTCCGCGGGACATTGATGCATCGGCGTCCGCCCTGTCCAGCCGTCGTCGGAGCGTATCGCGGGCTTTCCGGAACGGTACCTTCCGATGCACCGTCCCTGTCGGTAAATCGCCAGCGGGTCGGGATGGCGGGACAGGGTTTCCCGCAGGAATGCTCCCTACAGCTTCCCGAACGTCGCCTCGAACCCTGCCACATCGCCTGCGGCCAGGAACCGCGCCTGTTCGACCCAGCGATCCTTTGCCATGCGCGGGGCGAACATTCCCAGCTGTGCGGCGACCGCATCGGCGCGTGCCGCATCCAGCGTCGCCAGCGTCGCGATGTCGGGGACGCCCTGTTCGACCAGCATCGCCGCGACCTTCGGCCCCAGCCCCTTCAGTCGGGTGAGGTCGGTCGCGACGGCGGCCGGGGCAGCAGGCGCCGGGGGCGTCGTCACCGCAACCGGGACCGGTGCCACGATCGGCTCCGCCACCGGTTCGACCGGCGCCGCCCGGGCCGGGGTCACGACCGGCTCGACGCGTGCAGGCGGCGGTGCCGTCACCTGCTCGACTGGCGTAGGCGTGGGCGTGGGCGCAACCGGCTGCGCCCGCTCGATCGCCGCCGGTTCGGCGACCGGCGCATCGCCGCGCTCCAGATGCCCGGCATCCTCCAGCTCGCCCACGCCCTGCCGCCGGGCGCGGGCCAGTTTCATGCCATAGCCGATGCCGATGATCGTCAGCACCGCCAGCACGGCGATCAGGACGAAATGAACCGTCGTCAGCGTGCCCAGGAAACCGGGCGATTGCAGGGGGGAGGTGCCGCTATCCATCGTCTCAATCCTTCATCGCCGCTTCGCG
>CAJYRU010000188.1 GCA_913777295.1 uncultured Sphingomonas sp.
CGCGCGCCGCCCCAGTTCGACCGCCATGCCGAATGCAGTAATCGGATCCGCATCCGCCGGCAATTCGTCCATAATCTTCTTCGCCGCTTCATAATCGCGGTCTGTAAAGATGGCGCCGAACGTATCCTCCATCTTGCGGAAGAATTCGACGACGCCTGGCCGCACATCCGCCGGCGTCGCCTTCTTAAGACGCGGGGACGGCGTACCGAGCATCGCAGTCGAGTTCCAATAGCCAAAATGGCTGTGCTTTCCGTGCGCGAAACTCGTCGTGTAATCCTCACCTTGCTCATCGAGCAGCTGCGTGTGAGTCGCCGCGACATGATAACCCTCCATGAAGGCTTCCAGTGCGGTCTTCCAATTGCACGGCAGATGCAGCTCAAGCGCCCACCGATAGCGCATGTTCTCGAACTCGAAGGGATCGAGATACTCTGGGACCACCCCAAGATAGTCCTCAAGCGTCTCACTTTCGGGGTCCATGTTGATCCAGACAAACCCGCCCCACGTACCGGTCTTGACCTTATGGAGATCGACCTGTTCGCGATCGAGCGTCCCGGCCCAATCGTCGCGATCCTGCACAGCGACGTTTCTGCCGTTCAGGTCGAACGTCCAATTGTGGTATTGGCAGCGGAAGTTCACGGCATGACCGCATCCCTCCATGATCTGCCGACCCCGATGGGGGCACACATTGTGGAAGGCGTTGAAGCCTCCCTTCCGGTTCCGGACCACCACGATAGTCTCGTCGGCGACATCGTACACGCTATAGTCGCCGGGCTTGGGAATATCCTCTTCGCGGCAGGCGACCTGCCAGATCCGCGGCCAAAGGTTATCCCTTTCCAGCTGCAGAAAATCCTTCGAAAGGTAATTCCGCTTGGAAACCCGGATCACGTCCCGCTGACGCGGTTCGACGACGGTCGCCATATCCTACTCCTCAGGTCGTCCATTCGACTCCTACCCGGAATGTCGGACGATCGACATGTAATGACAAGTCCCCTCAGCGGGTGTTCGTCGCTCGAATAGCACCATCGCATCCGCGAACGCTGCAGCGCAGCATCCGTCGAGCGACCTTAACGTGGCCCTCACGCTACGACAGGATGCGCGAAAGCTCGTTCGACCCCGCACTGTGGTGCGCGGCGATGTAGCCGAACGTGAAGGACGCGCCGATGCTGGCGCCTGCGCCGGGATAGCAGCGACCGAACACCGACGCCGTCGAATTGCCGACGGCATACAGCCCCGGGATCACCGAACCGTCGTCGCGCAGCACGCGCGCATATTCGTCCGCAACGACGCCACCGGCCGTGCCCACATCGCCCGGATAGATCGCGACGGCGTAGAAAGGCCCCTGTTCAATCGGGCCCATGTTGGGGTTCGGCTTGACGGTCGGGTCGCCATGCGCATTGTCGAAGGCGCGGCTGCCGCGACCATAATCCTCGTCGACGCCGGTCTGGCAAAAGCCATTGTACCGCGCGACTTCCGCCTTTAGCCCTGCAGCGTTGATCCCACACTGCGCAGCCAGTGCATCCAGCGTGTCCGCCTTCTTCATGTAGCCGCTCTCAAGCCACGACTTCGGGGTCACGCCAGGCTGGGATGCACCCCAATTGTACCGTTCGCGATGCCGCTTGTCGAAGATGACCCAAGCGGGGACCGCACGTCCGGTCTCGCGCTGACGTTGATATATGCGCTCGCCGATCTCCATATAGGCGCCTGATTCGTCCGCAATGCGGCGACCGTCCTGATCCACCATGATCAAAAAGGGCTGGCTGAGGTCCAGATGGTGCATGAAAGGAAGCACGGTGCCATCAGTCCAGACCGCCCCCTCCGGCCAACTGCCGTCGGTGTTGCGCGACGTCACGACCCACCACGCCGTGTCGAGACAATCGGTCGCCGCACCCAAATCCATCATCGCCTGAATAACTTCGCCCGTGTCGCCCGGGTTGGCGTTGGTCCACTCGTTCGAGGTCGGCAGGCCGCCCATCACGCGGTCGCGCATCTCCTTGTTTCGCGAGAAGCCGCCGACATTGGCGATCACGCCATCACGTGCGCGGATCTCGACCTCGCGTCCGTTCTGCTCGGCGACGACGCCGACGACACGGTCCTTCTCGACGATGAAGCGCTTGACCGGCGTCGAGCGGTGCAGCTCTATGCCCTCGCGCAGCGCTATCTGTAACATCCGACCCTGGATCGCGGCACCGTTCGACACCGTCTGTCGACCCGTAATCTTGTCCCGTACCATCAGCGCGGCGAACTTGGCGGCGCGCAGCTTCCCGGCCATGGTCCGCTTGAGAAGGAACAGTACCGGAAATTCGTCCGATCCGATCGGCATGTGTGCCATCGGACCATACATCGCGAGACGATCCTTCCAGGCGCCCAGTTCCTTCAGATTAAACTTCGCAGGCATGATCGAGCGCCCTTCGGCAAGGCCGCCGGGCTGCTCGTCGTAATAATCAGGCCAGTCAGGATCGGGGCGTCGCACCTTGAGGCCTAGCCCGATCAGGAAATCGAGCATTCGCGGCGCCCCCTTGAGAAACGCATCGCGGCGGGCCGGAGTGATCCCGGGCCCACGATACGTCACGACGCTATCGTAATATTGCCGCGCCTTGTCGTAGCTGTCCTGGATACCCGCTTTGCGCAGAAGCGAATTGTTCGGAATCCACCAGACCCCGCCTGAAAAGCTGGTCGAACCGCCGACCTTGTCCATCTTTTCGAGGATGACGGCCCGCTTACCCAGCGTCTTGGCCGTCAGCGCGGCCGCCATCGATCCGCCCCCCGACCCGATAACGATCAGATCATATTCCGACTGCAGCGGCGGCATCTCTGACATTTCACTCTCCTGCGACCGTTACCGGCTATGTCGCCGCCTGACTCGCTGCTTGTCGGTAGGCGCTCAAGCGCAAAGCGCGCTTCATCGCAACCGCGATCCCGCGCTCAGATGATTCCGCGGTGGCGCAAATCCTCGATATCCTCAGCGCTTCGACCGAGCAGATCGTGAAGAACTGTGTCATTGTCTTGGCCCAGCAGCGGGGGCGCGCGTGATGGACCGATCGGCGTTTCTGACAGGCGGATCGGGTTGCGCAAGATAGGCACCTCACCCGCCACGACATGATTAACGGCGTCCAGCATCCCGCGGTGGCGAATCTGCGGATTGTCGAAGACGGTGCGCACATCGTTGACGGGGCTGGCCGGGACGTCTGCCCCCTCGAGCAGCGCCAGCCATTCGGCTGCTGGTCGTCTGGCAAATTCGGCATCGAGGATCGCGAGCAGCGCGTCGCGGTTTTCAATACGTCGGCTTACATCGCCGAAACGCGGATCGCCGGCAAGGTCT
>CAJYRU010000189.1 GCA_913777295.1 uncultured Sphingomonas sp.
GTTCGGCGCCTCGCCGTCCGACTCGATCGACTATGCCGTCATGGAGAAGGCCGATCGGGTCGCAGTCGTGCCTGTCGCCATGGGCTGGAACGATCTCGGCAGCTGGGACGCGTTGCACGCGATCAGCGAGCGCGACGATGCCGGCAACGCGCATCGCGGCGAAGTACTGGCGATCGATACCCGCGACTGTCTGGTCCGGACCGACGGCGTCCGCATCCGCATGGTCGGCGTGTCGGACCTGATCGTCGTCGCCAGCGGCAACGACCTGCTGATCCTGCCGCGCGGACAGAGTCAGAGCGTCAAGAAGCTGGTCGAGGCGCTTAACTAATCCCGGTGGAGCGGCCACCATGCCGCCCCGCCCCATCCCCATCGGAGTATGATATGAAGCAACTGGTAGCCTTCGACCTCGATGGCACGCTGGCCGAGAGCAAGCAGCAACTGACCGACGCGATGGGCGAGGCGCTGGCCGACCTGCTGGGCGTCGCGCATGTCGCGATCATTTCGGGCGGCGACTGGCCACAGTTCGAAAAGCAGGTCGCAACCCGCCTGCCCGCGCGTGCCGACCTGTCGCGGCTGTGGATGATGCCGACCAGCGGCACCAAGCTCTATACCTATGGCGACGGCCGCTGGAACACGGTCTATGCCGACCTGTTCGACGATGCGACGAAGGCCAAGATCCTCGAAGCGTTCGACGCCGCGCTGGAAGCGACCGGCTTCGTCCCCGAACAGACCTGGGGCGAACGGATCGAGGATCGCGGCAGCCAGATCACCTTCTCGGCACTGGGTCAGCAGGCGCCGATCGACGCGAAGGAACATTGGGACCCCAAGTTCGAGAAGCGCAAGATCATCCAGGCTGACTTGAAGCAGCGCCTGCCCGGCCTATCGATCAACATGGGTGGTGCGACCTCGATCGACATCACGAAGGAAGGCGTCGACAAGGCGACCGGCCTTGCCAAGCTGGCCGATATCAGCGGCATCGCGACCGACGACATGCTGTTCATCGGCGACGCGATCTTTCCCGGCGGCAACGACTATGCACCCAAGGCCGCCGGCATGGACACGGTCAAGATCCGCGACCCGCAGGAAACGCTGGCCGTGATCGAGGCGATCGTCGCCTGCCAGAAGTGATCTTGCCCCCTGCCCCGCCCATGTGTGGGGCGGGTTGGCGGGGCAAGGTTCACCAAGTTCACACCTGTGCGGTGTTTGCGCGACGCCTGCATTTTATCGGCCGGTCGGATCGACTGCGCCTCTCGGGGATCACAGCACCTCGCCGGTAGGAAAGCCACGCGATTTCTTAACCCGGATGCCGGATCCCTTACCCCACGATGGTAAGTTCCTGATCGCGATGGCCCGTCCCGGCCATGGCGCAGCAGGCACGCGGAGATATGGCAGATGTTGCGGCCGGTCCTCTTCCTCTCCCTGATTGTCGGCGCAGCGACGGCACAACCGATACCACAGGCAATCGTCGATTATGATCGACCTCCGCCCCGGTTTGGCAACGAAGCGAAGGAAACCCATGTCGTCCGGGGCGAGTCGGTTCGGATCGATCAGCGGGTAATTCCTGCGAACACGCGAATCACGATCGTTCGGCAGCAATACACGCGAGTGGGCCAGCCGTTTACGTTCGAAACGACCCGATCGGCGGACGGCCAGTTGATCGGCGCCCGCATTGCGGACGACCCGCTCTCGGCCCCTCCGGCCAAAGCCCTTCGTCGATCAGCAGGCCCGCGCGAAAAACATGCAGGTGAGACATGCCAACCATGGGAGGTCGTCCGTAAGATTTCGCAAGACCAATCGTTCGTGCAATCGGGATGCGCCGCGGTCGACGGTATCGAACTCTGGCGCAAACAAGGCCGTGTCGACGCGATCTACGCAACCAAGATACGCCGAACCGTAGTAGCCGAGGATGCCGTACGCTTGCCGTTCGAAGCGCTCGACACCACGCGATTGGTTCAACGAGAAGCTGCCAACAACCACCATTCCGACTATGAAGTTCTATTGACGGGTTCTGGTGATGACAAGCAGTTGCACCGACGCAGCGGCAACTGGCTCTATGTCGAAGAGGTGACCGGTCAATCACTCGTAATTTTGGTGCGCAATATTTCGACGGGTGTAGAAATACACTATTCCCGAACGAAGGACGGTCAACGCCAATGGTTCTGGTCACGCCCCTTTCAGCCTGCGAGAGAAGCGCCGGCTCGGCAAACCACCGCTACCGGGCCGGCGGCAAAACAGAAAACTATCCTTGGCGAGCAATGCACCTGGCAGAATAGCTGGCCTGACGTGATTGTCCACGACGCCAGCAAGAGCGATTGCCGCACCAACGACGGCATCCCCCTTGCGATCGCGCAAACGAATTGGGGTTTCACCCGGTATCTGACGGCGACACGACTGTCGCGACGCGTCCAGCCCGTTTCCGCGATACTGCTGCCGATCGAACTGACCAGTCGTGCGGCATGGGAGGGCGCTCGCAAGCCACTCGCTGACTGAGTTTGTTCCCGGGGAAGCGAACAGATGCTTTGGTCGGGTGGCATAAGTGACACAGGCCAGCCCCAGCTGCAGCCATGCACTAAAAAGGCCGCGCCTCCCTCATCGGAAGACGCGGCCCTTTGTCCCCGTCGGGCTGACCCGCTTACGCGGCCAGCTTGCGCAGCACGTACTGCAGGATGCCGCCGTTCAGGAAATATTCCAGCTCGTTGACGGTATCGATCCTGCACTTGGTGACGAAGGTTTCGGTCGTGCCGTCGGCGCGGGTCATGACGACTTCGACGTCCTGACGCGGGCGCAGATTGGCGACGCCGGTGATCGTGAAGGTTTCGTCACCGGTCAGGCCCAGCGTCTGGCGGGTGACACCTTCGGCGAACTGCAGCGGCAGCACGCCCATGCCGACCAGGTTCGAACGGTGGATACGCTCGAAGCTCTCGGTGATGACGGCGCGGACGCCGAGCAGGTTGGTGCCCTTTGCCGCCCAGTCGCGCGACGAGCCGGTGCCATATTCCTTGCCCGCGATCACGACCAACGGGGTGCCGTCGGCCTTGTGGCGCATCGCCGCGTCATAGATCGGCATGACTTCGCCGTCATAGCGGCTCATGCCGCCTTCGACGCCGGGGACCATTTCGTTCTTGATGCGGATGTTCGCGAAGGTGCCGCGAACCATGACATTGTCGTTGCCGCGGCGGGCGCCGTAGCTGTTGAAGTCGGCGCGGGAAACCTGCCGTTCCATCAACCACTTACCGGCAGGGCTGTCCGCCTTGATGCTGCCGGCGGGCGAGATGTGGTCGGTGGTGATCGAGTCGCCCAGGATCGCCAGCGGTTTTGCCTCGACGATGTCGGCGATCGGGTTCGGCGTCATGCCAAGCCCTTCAAAATAGGGCGGATTGGCGATGTAGGTGCTGCTGGTCGGCCAGTTATAGGTGTCCGACCCCTCGACCGAGATGCCCGCCCAGTGCTTGTCGCCGGCATAGACGTTGCCATAGCGCGAACGGAACATGCCGTCGTCGATGTTGGCGGCCATGAGGTCGGCGACCTCTTCGTTGGTCGGCCAGATGTCCTTCAGATACACGTCCTGCCCGTCGGTGCCCTGCCCGATCGGCGTCGACACCATGTCCTCGGTCACGGTGCCCTTCAGCGCGTAGGCGACGACAAGCGGCGGCGAGGCGAGGAAGTTGGCGCGCACATCGGCCGACACGCGGCCTTCGAAGTTGCGGTTGCCCGACAGGACCGAGGCGGCGACGATGTCGTTGCCGTTGATCGCCGCCGAGATCGGGGCCGCCAGCGGACCCGAATTGCCGATGCAGGTGGTGCAGCCATAGCCGACAAGGTTGAAGCCGACCGCGTTCAGGTCGGCGGTCAGGCCGGCCTTGTCCAGATAGTCGGTGACGACCTGCGACCCGGGCGCCAGCGAGGTCTTGACCCAGGGCTTGGGCTTCAGGCCCAGCTTGTTCGCCTTGCGCGCGACGAGGCCGGCGGCGACCAGCACCGACGGGTTCGACGTGTTGGTGCAGCTGGTGATCGCGGCGATCACGACGTCGCCGTCGCCGATGTCGTGGGTTTCGCCCTCGACCGGGGCGCGCTTGGCCCCGTCCTTCTTGTAGACCTTTTCGAGATCGGCGTTGAACACGTCGTCGACGTTCGGCAGCTCGACGCGATCCTGCGGACGCTTGGGACCGGCGAGCGACGGCACCACGGTCGACATGTCGAGTTCGAGCGTGTCGGTAAAGATCGGGTCGACGGCGTTCTCGTCACGCCAGAAGCCGTTGGCCTTGGCATAGGCTTCGGTCAGCGCGATCACTTCCTCGGGACGCGCGGTCAGGCGCATGTAATCGATCGTCTTGTCGTCTACGGGGAAGAAGCCGCAGGTCGCGCCATATTCCGGTGCCATGTTGGCGATCGTCGCACGGTCGGCGAGCGTCATCGACGACAGGCCCGGGCCATAGAATTCGACGAAGCGGCCGACCACGCCCTTGGCGCGCAGCATCTGCGTGACGGTCAGCACGAGGTCGGTGGCGGTGATGCCTTCCTGCAGCTTGCCGGTCAGCTTGAAGCCGACGACTTCGGGGATCAGCATCGACACCGGCTGGCCGAGCATCGCCGCTTCCGCCTCGATGCCGCCCACGCCCCAGCCGAGCACGCCGAGGCCGTTGACCATCGTCGTGTGGCTGTCGGTGCCGACCAGCGTGTCGGGATAGGCTATCGTGCCCGAACCGTCGGTCGATTCCGACGACCATACCGCTTGGGCCACATATTCCAGGTTCACCTGGTGGCAGATGCCGGTGCCCGGCGGGACCACCGAGAAATTGTCGAGCGCCTTCGATCCCCACTTCAGGAACTCATAGCGTTCGATGTTGCGCTGATATTCCAGCTCGACATTCTCTTCGGCCGCCGTCGGCGTGCCGAATTCGTCGACCATGACCGAGTGGTCGATCACGAGGTGGACGGGAACCTGCGGATTGATCTTGCCCGCGTCGCCGCCGAGCTTGGTGATCGCATCGCGCATCGCCGCCAGATCGACCACGCAGGGAACGCCGGTAAAGTCCTGCATCAGCACGCGGGCCGGGCGATACTGGATCTCGCGGTCCGAGCGGGCATCCTTCTGCCAGTCGACGATCGCCTGCGCGTCCTCGGGCGTGACGGTCGTGCCGTCTTCGAAGCGCAGCATGTTCTCCAGCAGCACCTTCATCGAGAAGGGCAGCCGCGACACGTCGCCGAGCTTGGCCGACGCCTTGGCCAGCGAATAATAAGAATAGGTCTTGCCGCCGACATCGAGCGTGTCGCGGGTGC
>CAJYRU010000190.1 GCA_913777295.1 uncultured Sphingomonas sp.
ATAGGGCAGACAGGCTGGCGTAACTTGCTTCGTTCGCGACTGCGGCTTACCTGCCACACATGGCTGCACCGATATTGTCCTATGAGGGCCTTGGATTGATCCAGGGCAATGGCTGGTTGTTTCGCGGGCTCGACATCCATGTCGGACAACGCGATCGCCTCGCGCTGATCGGGCGCAACGGTGCGGGCAAGACGACGCTGCTGAAGCTGATCGCCGGGTCGATCGATGCCGATGAGGGACGCCGGACGATTGTGCCGGGCACGCATGTCGTGCTGCTGGAACAGGACCCCAAGGTCGACGGCTATGCGACGCTGCGCGACTTCGCGTTGCGGGGTCCCCGTGCGCCGGCGGAGCATGAGGTCGACGCGATCGCCGACCAGCTGGGCATCGACCTGACCCGCGAAGCCGCGACCGCATCGGGCGGCGAGCGACGGCGCGCGGCGATCGCCCGCGCGCTGGCCGAGAACCCGGACGTGCTGCTGCTCGACGAACCGACCAACCATCTCGACCTGTCGGCGATCGAATGGCTGGAGGAATGGCTGAACCGCTTCAACGGCGCGTTCATCGTCATCAGCCACGACCGCACCTTCCTGACGCGCCTCACCAAGTCGACGCTGTGGCTCGATCGCGGCGGCATTCGCCGGGCGGAGATCGGCTTCGGCGGGTTCGAGGCGTGGATGGAACAGGCCGCCGCCGAAGAGGAACGCGCCGCGCAGCGCCTCGACGCGAAGCTCAAGATCGAGGAGCACTGGCTCCACCGCGGCGTCACCGCGCGGCGCAAGCGCAACATGGGGCGGCTGGAGAAGCTGCACGAATTGCGGGCGCAGCGCGCGGCGATGCAGGGGCCGCAAGGGACCGCCAAGATCCAGGTCGAGGCCGACGACACCAAGACCAAGGTGGTGATCGACGCCGAACATGTGACCAAGGCGTTCGGCGACCGCACGGTGCTGAAGGACTTTTCGCTACGCGTGCGGCGCGGCGACCGGATCGGCATCGTCGGCGGCAACGGCGCGGGCAAGACGACGCTGCTCCGGCTCCTGACCGGCGATCTGGAGCCGGATGCGGGCAAGATCATGCGGGCGCAGACGCTGGACGGGATCGTGATCGACCAGCAGCGCAAGCTGATGGCGCCCGAAAAGCGGGTGCGCGACGTGCTGGCCGATGGCGGCGACTGGATCGAGGTCAACGGGTCCAAGAAGCACGTCCACGGGTATCTGAAGGAGTTCCTGTTCGATCCGTCTATCGCCGAGGCGCGGATCGGCACGCTGTCGGGGGGCGAGCGGTCGCGGCTGTTGCTGGCCCGCGAGTTCGCGCGGCCGTCGAACCTGCTGGTGCTGGACGAACCGACCAACGACCTCGACCTTGAGACGCTGGATCTGTTGCAGGAGGTGATCGGCGATTATGCCGGCACCGTGCTGATCGTCAGCCACGACCGTGATTTCCTCGACCGGACTGTGACGGTCACGCTGGGGATGGACGGCAGCGGCCATGTCGATGTGGTGCCCGGCGGCTATGCCGACTGGGTCGCGAAGCGGCGCGAGCGTACGGTCGCGAAGGCCAAGGCGAAGCCGGTCGAGGTGGCGCCGCCCAAGCCCAAATCGACCAAGATGAGCTACAAGGACCAGCGCGACCTCGACCTGCTGCCCAAGCGGATCGAGGAGCTGGAGGCGGCGATCGAGCGCGACGAGGCGCTGCTGGCCGATCCGGCGCTCTATACGAAAGACCCCAAGCGCTTCGCCACGCTGACCGCGCAGATCGACAAGGCGCGCGCGGAAAAGGACGCGGCGGAGGAACGCTGGCTGGCGCTGGCGGAGATGGCGGAGGCGTAAAGCTCCTCCCCGGCACGTGGAGGGGGACCGCCACGAACCGGTGGTGGAGGGGGTTCTCCGCATATGTTCCGCTGGTGGAAGCCCCCCTCCACCATGCTGCGCATGGTCCCCCTCCCCGTGCCGGGGCGGATCGTCAGACGGCCTTCCCGTGCCTGCCCGCCAGCTCCGTCACATATTGCCACGCCACGCGGCCTGAGCGGCTGCCGCGCTTCGTGGCCCAGTTGATCGCCTCCTGTGCATCGAACGGCAGGTCGTAGGCGGCACAATAGCGCTCGACGATCGCGACATAATGGTCCTGGTCGACGACATGGAAGCCAAGCGACAGGCCGAAACGATCGGCCAGCGCCAGTGCGTCGTCGATGCCGTCGCGCGGATTGATCGCGCTGTCCTGTTCCTTGAGATCACGCGGGACCAGATGACGGCGGTTGGCGGTAACGATCAGCCGGACATTGCCGGGCCGTCCTTCAGCGCCGCCCTCCAATAACGAACGCAGCGCGCGGCCATCGGCGGGGGTATCGAAGCCGAGATCGTCGACGAACACCGCGAACGCGCGCGGGACGTCGGCCAGCAGCGCGAACAGCGCGGGCAGACCGCCAAGCGCGGTCGCCGGTGCCTCGACCAGTGCGAGCGCACCGCCGGTCGCCTGCACCTGCCCGACCGCAGCCTTGACCAATGCCGACTTGCCGGTGCCGCGCGCGCCCCACAGCAGCACGTCATGCGCCGCTGCGCCGCCTGCGAGCCGAGCGAGATTGTCGGTCAGCGCCGTCTTTTGCGCGTCGATCCCGACCAGCCGGTCGAGTGGCAACGGCCGGAAGCCTCGCGCTGCACGCAGCACCGTGCCGTCGCAGCCATAGGCAGGATGCGCCAGCGGATCGGCGGCCGGTGGCGGGGGCGGCGACAGGCGTTCGAGCGCGGCGGCGATGCGGAGGAGCGGGTCGGTCATCGGGCGGCCTCTAGCGCAAACCCCATCGCCACGCACGTCATCCCGGCGAAGGCTGGGATCTCCCAGTTACGACGCGGGACAAGAGCCGCTTGAGACCCCAGCCTGCGCTGGGGTGACGTGCGGGGCCGGGCGGCGAATGCGCGGCGGGTCGGATCGTTCAGCTTCCCACGATCAATGCCTGTGCCGCTGCCCTGTCGGCGAAGCGCGGATCGCCGAGCGCTGCCTGCGCATTGGCGATGGCGACCGGGCGGTTGCCGGCGGCATCGGCGACCTGCGCCATGTGCCAGCGGATCGTCGGGTCGCCGGGCGCCAACTGCACCGCCTTCACCGCCAGCGGCACTGCCGCGCCGACATTGTCGCCGGCATAGAGCGCCCAGCTCAGCGCGTCGGCCGTCATCGGGTTGGATGGGGCGAGCGCATAGGCCGCACTCGCATAGCCCTGCGCCGCCTCCGGCTCGCCCGCGCCGGCATAGGCGAAGGCGAGCATCGCCAGCACGGCGGGATCGCGGTCGCCGATCCGTTCGCGCAAGCGTTCGAGCGTCTCGATCGCGGCGTCATGTTCGCCCGCCGCAACCTGCCAGCTGCCCAGCAGGCGCAGCGCCGCGACATTGCCGGGATTCTGGTTGAGGAACAGCGACAGGGTGGCGCTTGCCTGATCGCGTTGCCCGGCCCGGTCGCGGGCATCGACCAGCCGCAGCATCGTCGCCTCGTCGAAGCGGGTGGCGGCGGCACGGGCATAGGCGGTCGCGGCATCGGCCATCTGCCCCGCCCCGGCCAGCGCATCGCCCAGCACCAGCTGCGCCGATGGCGACCCCGGATTGGCATCGGCCAGCGCCTGAGCCGCGGCCAGCGCACCTGCGGCATCGCCGCCGGCCGACAGCGCGCGGATATAGGGCAGCGCCGCGCCCGGACTGCCGGGGGCGGCCGCCGCTTCGTTGGCGAGGGTCGCGAGATTGTCGCCGGTCGCGAACGCGCCCGACCGCCCCCGGCTCAGCACGGCGGCACGGTCGAACAGCGGCGCGGCATTGGTGCGGTCACCGATCCGCTCCAGCGCACGGGCGGCGAGCAGCAGCGTGTAGCTGTCGGCATCGCCACGCGAGGCGACCGGCAGGATCGTATCAAACGCCTCGCGCGCCGAATCGCTCTGCAGCAGGGCGAACGCCAGCAGCTTGCGCGCGGTGATGTTGGTCGGTTGCCGCGCGACCAGTTCGCGCAACGGAATCGCCGCCTGCGCCGCTTCGCCCGCGGCAAGGCCGATCGATCCGCTGAGCAGCAGCGCACCGGGCACGCCAGCGAGGCCACGCCCCGCCTTTTCCAGCACGCTGCGCGCGGTTTCCAGGTCGCCGGCCCGCGCCGCCAGCACCGATTGCAGGTACAACCCCTGCGCGCTGCCCGGACGCACCGCCATCGCGCGCCGCACCGCCGCCAGCATGTCGCGCGCCCGCCCGGCATCGCCCAGCGTCGCGGCGTACTCGATCAGCGTGTCGTGCGCATAAGGGTCGCGGGCCAGGGCGGCCTCGAACCACGGTAGTGAGGCAACCAAACCGTACTGCGTCCGCAGCGTCTGCGCCCGCAGCCGGAGCGCGTCGGGCGAGGCGGGATCGGCACGTACCGCCGCCGCCCCGGCATTGATCGCCCCGACCATGTCGCCCGCATCCCGCCGCATCCGGCCGAGCGCGACCCAGGCAAACGCATCGCTCGGCGCGGCGACGACCCGCGCCTCCAGCGTCGACAGCGCGGCGCGGACATCGCCGCTCGCCGCCACCGCCTGCGCACGGATGGTCGTCGCATAGCCGCGATAGCGTGGGGACGCGCGATCGGCTTCGGCCACCGCGCCCGCCGGATCGCCCAGCAACAGCCGGGCATGGGCATAGAGCTGGTGCGCGCGTGCCGGATCGAACCCGGCCTTGGTCGCGCGGTCGAGCGACGCCTGCGCGCCGGCACCATCGCCCAGCGCCAGTTGCGTGCGCGCCAGCACCGCCTGTGCAAAGCCCGATGCCGGATCGGCCTCGGTCGCGGCACGGGCGCGGTCGCGGGCGGCGGTCCAGTGCCCGGCCTGGAACTGCGCCAGCGCCTGCGCGACCTTCGTCCGCGCATCCGCTGCATCGGCGCGCGCGGGCAGCACACCGCCGAGCGACGCCAGCGCCACGGCAACGACCGCCAGCCCCCCTGCCCCCAGCAGCGCGCGGATCGATCGGTCAGGGTTGCAGGTCATAGCTCTTCATCAGGTCGTAGAGGGTCGGGCGGCTGATGCCGAGCAGACGGGCGGTGCCCGAAATATTGCCCTGCGCCTGGGCCAGTGCGGAGCGGATGGCGGCGCGGTCCGCCGCCTCGCGCACCGCCTTCAGGTTGATCGGTCCGGCGCCCAAGTCGGGGCTGGCCAAGTCGAGATCGGCGGCGGTCACCGCCTTGCCATCGGCCATGATCGCCGCGCGCTTCACCCGATTCTCCAGCTCGCGGACATTGCCGGGCCAGCCCCATGCCTCGATCGCGGCCAGCGCGTCGGGCGCGAAGCGTTTCGGCCCCAGCCCCATCTGCGCCGCGTAGCGATCGAGGAAATGGCGCGCGAGCAGCGCGGGATCACCGGGCCGTTCGGACAGCGACGGGATGCGCACCACGATCTCGGCAAGACGGTAATAGAGGTCCTCGCGAAAGCGCCCCTCGGCGACCATCGTGTCGATGTCCTGGTGCGTCGCGCACACGATGCGGGTGTCGACGGGGATCGCCTTACGCCCGCCGATCCGTTCGATCACCCGTTCCTGCAGGAAGCGCAGCAGCTTCACCTGGAGCGGCAGCGGCACGTCGCCGATCTCGTCGAGGAACAGCGTGCCGCCCGCCGCCTGTTCGATCTTGCCCTCGGTCGTCTTCACCGCGCCGGTGAACGCGCCCTTTTCATGGCCGAACAGCTCGCTTTCGAGCAACGTCTCGGGGATCGCCGCGCAGTTGATCGCGATGAAATTGCCGCGCTTGCGGCGCGATGCGTCATGGACGCCGCGCGCCAGCAGTTCCTTGCCGGTGCCCGACGCCCCGAGCAGCATCACCGACACGTCGGCCGGAGCGACCCGTTCGATCGTGCGCGTGACCTTCAGCATTTCGGGCGCGGCGGTAATCATGCCGCCCAGCACCGCCTGCCCCTCGATCCGCTCGGCCAGGCGGCGGTTCTCCGCCTCCAGCGCATGGACGTGGAAGGCGCGCGCGACGATCAGGCCCAGCGCGTCGATATCGATCGGCTTGGCATAGAAATCCCATGCGCCCAGATCGATGGCGCGCAGCGCGCTGGAGCGGTCGCCATGGCCGCTGGCCACCACGATCTTGGTATCGGGCTTCATCGCGAGAATCGCTTCCAGCGTCGCGAAGCCTTCGCTCACCCCATCGGGATCGGGCGGAAGCCCCAGGTCGAGGGTAACGACCTGCGGCTCCTCCGCCCGGACGGCGGCGATCGCCGCGTCGCGGTCGCCCGCAACCACGATGTCATAGCCTTCATAGGCCCAGCGCAACTGGCGTTGCAGCCCGGCATCGTCCTCGACGATCAACAGGCATTTGCGTGTGGTCATGCCGCTTGCTCCAGCGCAGGGGTCGCCGCCGCCAGCGTGACGCGGAACCGCGTGCCGCGTCCGGGCTGGCTTTCCACCTCGATCGTGC
>CAJYRU010000191.1 GCA_913777295.1 uncultured Sphingomonas sp.
CCCGCTCGCGCCGATCGACAGCAGGTCGCTCATCCGCTTTTCCCTTCGGAGGAGTTAACGGCGGGTTGCGGCGAAGCTTGCGTCGAATTGGCGGTTTCCGCCTCGTTAACCTTCTGCGCCTTGGCCAGGAACTCGGTCATCGCCTTGCCGATGCCCAAAGGCGTGGTCACTGCCATGTTCTCGGCGACCTTCTGATCCCACATGTCGCGGAACTGGGTGCCGGCCTTGTTTTCGAACAAGCCGTCCGCCAGCTTCGCCTGGCGCATCGACTTCAGCATCATGCCGGTGAACACTGCCTCGAACCGTTCGCCCGCGGCCTTCAGATTCTCCCTGGTGCCGGTGCGGCTGGTGTCGACCCCGATGCCGGTCGTCGCGCCGAGCATGCTCACAGGACCACCAGCTCGGCCTTGAGGGCGCCCGATTCCTTCAGTGCTTCGAGGATCGCGACCAGGTCGGCGGGCGATGCGCCGATGGCGTTGATCGCCTTCACCACATCGGCCAGCTTGGGACCGGGAGCTAGGACGAACATCGGCTTGACCTCCTGCTCGACCGTGACGCCGCTCTTCTGTTCGACGGCGGTCTGGCCTTGGCTCAGCGGTGCCGGCTGGCTAACGCGCTGGTTCTCGTCGATCTTGACCGTCAACTTGCCATGGGTGACGGCCGAGGGCGACACCCGCACCGCCGAATTGATGACGACCGTACCGGTACGGGCGTTGACGATGACGCGGGCGGCGGTTTCGGCCGGCTCGACCGCCAGATTCTCGACCTCGCTCATCAGCATGGCGCGGGTATCGGCGCCCGGTGCCGCGCGCATCGCCACCGACACCGCGTCGATCGCGGTCGCGGTGCCGGCGCCGAAACGGCGGTTGATCGCGCCCGCGACATTCTGTGCCGTGGTAAAATCGGCCTGCGCCAGGTTGAAGGTCAGCGTGGGCGCGGTGGCAAAGCCGGTGTCGACGGTACGCTCGACCGTCGCCCCATCGGGAATGCGACCGGCCGAGGGGATGTTGACCACGATCTTCGAGCCATCGGCGCCTTCCGCCCCGAGACCGCCAACCGCGAGGTTGCCCTGCGCCATCGCATAGATCTGGCCATCGGCACCCATCAGCGGGGTCATCACCAACGCACCGCCGCGCAGCGACTTGGCCTTGCCCATCGAGGCGACGGTCACGTCGATCCGCTGTCCGGGCTTGGCGAAGGCTGGCAGTTCGGCGGTAATCATCACCACCGCCGCGTTCTTCAGGCCGGGGTTGATCCCCTGCGGCAGTTGCAGCCCCATGCGCGACGTGATCGCCTTCACCGACTGCACGGTATATTCGAGATTGTCATCGCCGGTGCCGGGCAGGCCAACGACGATGCCATAGCCGGTCAGCTGGTTGGACCGGATGCCCTGGAAGCGGCCGAGGTCCTTGACCCGCTCCGCCGAAGCGGGCTGGACCATCAGAAGCGTGGCGAGGATGGCGAGCAGGATGCGCATGGGCTGTCCTAGAACGGGCTGACGACCTGGAAGAAGCGGCTGAGCCACCCCTGCCGGCTGGCGCGGGCGACATCGCCCTTGCCGGTGTAGGAAATGCGGGCATCGGCGACGCGGGTCGACGGCACGCGGTTGTTGGCATCGACATCGGCAACGCGGACGATGCCCTTGATCGCGACATATTCGTCGCCGCGATTAAGCGTCACCTGCTTGCGCCCCTGCACCAGCATCGTGCCGTTGGAATAGACTTCGGCGACCGTCACCGACAGCTCGCCCGACAGCGCGTTGGTCTGGTCGGCGGACCCGCCGCCGTTGAAGTTGCGCTTGCCCGATGCCGACGCGATGTTGGGATCGAACGACAGCGGCCCGACCGATGGCGGGGTGATACCGAAGCCGCCGCCGCTGTCCAGCTTGGACCCGGCCGACTTCGACGCACTGGTGCGTTCGACCAGCACGATGGTCAGCGGGTCGCCGACCTTGCGGGCGCGCCACCCTTCGTACAGCGCGGCATAGCCCTGATCCGCCTGGAAGATCGCGCCGGTCGCGACGACCGGGGCCATCGGCGGCGCGGGGCGCGATGCCGAATAATCCTCGGGCGGCAATTTCTTGCCCAACAGCGGGCGGGCGGTTGCCGGCATTGCCGCCAGCACGACCGCGGCGAGCGCGAGGGCGCGCGCGGTATCAGATGTTCTGGTTGACATATTTCAGCATTTCGTCGGTGGCCGAGATCATCTTGGAGTTGACCTCATAGGCGCGTTGCGTCTCGATCATGTCGACAAGTTCCTCGACGACGTTGACGTTCGACCCTTCCAGCATCCCCTGCCGGATACGGGCACGGCCATCGAGCCCGGCGACCCCGGTCTGCACCGCGCCCGATGCGCCGGTCTCGATCAGGAAATTGTCGCCGACCGGCTGCAGACCCGCCGGATTGGCGAAGGTCGAGACCGGAATCTGGCCGATCTGCGTCGCCTCGGTCTGGTTCGGGATGGTCGCGCTGACCGTGCCGTCGCCGCCGATGGTGATCGAGGTCGCGCCTTCGGGCAGGGTGATGCCGGGCATCACCTGATAGCCTTCGGTCGTGACCAGCATCCCCTGGGGTGAGCGGCTGAAATTGCCGGCGCGGGTATAACCGAGCTGGCCGCCGGGCAGCTGCACCTGGAAGAAGCCGTCGCCTTCCAGCGCCACGTCCAGCGTGTTGCCGGTCGAGGACAGCGACCCCTGCGTCTGGATGCTGGCGGTCCCCTGAATCTTGACGCCGGTGCCGAGGTTCAGGCCGGTGGCATAGCGCGATTCCGCGGTCGACGCGGCGCCCTGCGCCGTGACGATCTGGTAGCTCAGCGCCTCGAACGAGGCACGGTCGCGCTTGAACCCGGTCGTGTTGACGTTCGCCAGGTTGTTCGAGATGACACGCATCCGCGTGTCCTGCGCGTCCAGCCCGGTACGGGCGATATGGAGTGCGGCATTGGCCATCGTGTCTTCCCCTTAACTCTGGACGCGCATCAGGTTGGCGGAAGATTCATCCATCTCCTTCGCCTGCTTGAGCATTCCTGCCTGCACTTCGTACGACCGCTGGTTCTCGATCATGTCGACCAGCGCCTGGGTCATGTTGACGTTCGACTGTTCCAGCGCGCCCGAGCGCACCTTCGCGGTCATGTCGCCGGGCAGGACCCCGCCGCCGCGTACGTGCAACAGGTTGTCGACGCCCTTGACCGTCTGGCTGCCGGCGGTGCTGGCCAGCTTGATCTGGCCGATTTCCTGGTCCGGGGTGCCCGGTGCCGCCCCCTGGGGCACGATCATCACCCGGCCATCGGCGGTGATGGAGATCGACTGGTACGGCGGCACGGTGATCGGCCCGGCGGCACCCATGACCGGCAAGCGATCGCCGGTCTCCAGCGTGCCGGCGGCAGAAACCTGCAGGTCGCCGCGGCGGGTATAGGCTTCGGTGCCGTCGAGGCCCTGCACCGCCATCCAGCTGTCGCCTTCCATCGCGATGTCGAGCGTGCGGCCGGTGGCGAGGATCGATCCGGCGCGGCGGTCCATGTCGCGCACTTCTTCCG
>CAJYRU010000192.1 GCA_913777295.1 uncultured Sphingomonas sp.
TTCGCTCACCGTCATGCCGGCGACGCCGATCTCGGTCAGTGCTTCGCGTACCTCATCCAGCTTGAACGGCTTGATGATGGCGATGACTAATTTCATGTCGCCCCCCGTGTCGCATGTTGCTCGACAAGGGGTATCGCAACGACCGTGCCAATTAGGCACAGCAGCGTTTCCGGGGCGTTATCGCCCCGGCGACCGAATTAACGCGCGGTTAATTTGTGCAGTGCGTCACAACTGCCCGTTTTTCAGGCAGCGCTGTTGACGATCGCGCGGGCAGCATTCAGGTCGTCTTCGTCAACCATCACCCGCACCGGGATCAGCAGCCAGCTGCCGTCGCCGATGCTCGCCTCGCCATCGAACGCGACCGCCGGCACGCCCTCGCTCTCCAGCCGCCCGACGATGATCTGCGCCTCGACCCGCGGGAACCGTCCCAGTTCGGCCAGCGGCATCAGGCGGTGCCGCCGACGGTCAGGCCATCGATCAGCAGCGTCGGCTGCCCGACGCCGGCGGGCACCGACTGCCCGGCCTTGCCGCACATGCCGACCCCTTCGTCGAGCGCGAAGTCGTTGCCGATGCCGCGCACCTGCTTCAGCACCTCCGGCCCGTCACCGATCAGCGTCGCGCCCTTGATCGGCGCGCCGATCCGGCCGTTCTCGACCCGGTATGCCTCGGTGCAGGAAAAGACGAACTTGCCCGACACGATGTCGACCTGGCCCCCACCGAACGACTTGGCGAAGATGCCGTTCTTCACGCGCGACAGCAGCTCGGCGGGATCGTCGCTGCCGCCGGTCATGAAGGTGTTGGTCATGCGCGGCATCGGCGCATGGGAAAA
The DNA here is from genome assembly GCA_913777295.1 of uncultured Sphingomonas sp. Taxonomy (GTDB): domain Bacteria; phylum Pseudomonadota; class Alphaproteobacteria; order Sphingomonadales; family Sphingomonadaceae; genus Sphingomonas. Next base: position 830 of record CAJYRU010000192.1, read on the forward strand.
ATCCTGACGCCGCCCGTTGCCGGTCGGCGCGACGCCCATCAGCCGCGCGTTCAGCCGGTCGTGGATATAGCCTTTGAGGATACCGTCCTCGATCAGGATATTCTCCTGGGTTGGCGTGCCCTCGTCATCGATACTGAGCGATCCGCGCCGGTCGGCGATCGATCCGTCGTCGATGACCGTCACGCCGGGCGCCGCCACCCGCTCGCCGATGCGGCCGGAAAAGGCGCTGGTGCCCTTGCGGTTGAAATCGCCTTCCAGCCCGTGGCCGATCGCCTCGTGCAGCAGGATGCCCGGCCAGCCCGCGCCCAGCAGTACGGTCATCTCGCCCGCCGGCGCATCGATGGCCTCGAGATTGACGAGGGCCTGCGCCAGCGCGACGTCGATCGCCCGGTTCCACGTTTCGGACGCAAACAGCGAATCGTACAGATAGCGTCCGCCGATCCCGAAGCTGCCGCTCTCGCGCCGTCCGTTCGCCTCGACCACGATCGACACGTTCAGCCGCACCAGCGGGCGGACATCGGTCGCGACGAAGCCGTCGGGCCGCACGATCTCGACCACGGTCCACGATCCCATCAGGCTCGCGGACACCTGCACGACGCGCGGATCGCGCGCCCGTGCGGCGGCGTCGATCGACTGGCACAGCGCCACCTTGTCGGCGAACGGAATCAGGTCGAGCGGATCGGCGGCGGTATAGAGATGCCGATTGTTGCCGCGCGGCGGCGGTGCCTTGGCCCCCTTCGCCGGATCGATCAGCGCCATCGTCTCCCCCGCGCGGCGGATCGCCGCTTCGGACAGTTCGTTGGCATGGGCGAAGGCGGTCGTCTCCCCCGACACTGCGCGCAGGCCGAATCCGGCATGAGTGTCGTAGGACGCGGTCTTCAATCGGCCATCGTCGAACCCGAATGCTTCGGACCGGCGGTATTGGAGATAGAGTTCGCCATCCTCGGCATTGGCCAGCGTCGCCTGCGTCGCGCGCAGGGCGGCGGCTGGATCGAGGTCGCCGGAATAGAGGTACGAGCGGGGATCGGTCGGGTTCATCCCACCAATATAGGACGCGCGCGGCTCGGGGGAATGGGCGCGTGCGGACGGCTGGCTTGCGGAATGATCCGTGTCGGGCAAAGTCTATGTATGAAGAATATTCAGATCATCGATGGCGCATCGAATGCGACCTTTAGCATCTTCCAGGCGACCGAGGCGGAGTTTGCGGCGATCTTTCCGGACGGCACGGACATGGAACTGATCGAAGACCTTGCCAAGCGGCTCGGCCAACGGGAAGCGGGCAAGGTTCTCGGCGGGCTATGGCACCGTCCGATCCTGAAGCGGGACGCGCAGGGCATTCACGGGACGCTGTTCTACGATAATCAGAACCGCGAAATTCCGGCGACCAAGCGGGAAGTCGACCAGGATCGGTCCTCGATCAACCCGGCGCAAAGGATTTTGTTCGCCCGCCATCAATAGCGGATGCCGTCATTGGCTCGAAAATTTCCCTGATGGGGAATGGTTGACTACCGGCCAACGCACATTGCCCAATCCAGCAAGAAGGCTCTGGAGACCGTCCGTTGGACGATCCCCGAGCGTTTTCGACGCTATGCGAAGAAATGGTGCCCAGAAGAGGACTCGAACCTCCACGACCTTGCGATCGCCAGCACCTGAAGCTGGTGCGTCTACCAATTCCGCCATCTGGGCACGGGGTAGGAGGGCGCCTCTACGGGGCGTCGCCGGGGGTGTCAACAACTTGTTTCGAGATTTTTAGGTTGTCCTTGCCGTTTTGCTGCAGGAGCGGCATGGGGCCTGAGGAGTGAGACAGGCAAAGGCGGACTCGATGAAGAACCAGTTGGTGACGCTGTTCGGCGGCGGCGGCTTTGTCGGCCGCTATGTCGTGCAGGAATTGTTGAAGGCGGGCGCGCGCGTCCGCATTGCGCAGCGCGATCCGCGCCAGGCACTCTACCTGCGCACGCAGGGCGGGCTGGGCCAGACGCAGTTCGTCGCTGCCGACCTGTCGCGGCCGGACACGGTCGCGCGGGCGGTCGCCGGGTCGGATGCGGTGGTGAACCTGGTCGGCATCCTCGAAGGGGATTTCGACAAGGTGCATGTCGCGGGCGCGCGCACCGTGGCCGAGGCAGCCGCCGCGGCTGGCGCGAAGGCATTCGTGCAGATTTCGGCGATCGGTGCCGATGCCGCATCGCCCTCTGCCTATGGCCGGTCGAAGGCGGCAGGGGAGCAGGCGGTGCTTGCCGCCTTTCCGACCGCGACGATCCTGCGCCCGTCGATCGTGTTCGGGCGCGAGGACGGCTTCGTCAATCGCTTTGCCGGCATGATCTCGGGTGCGCCGGCGCTGATCGGTCGTCCGCTGGTGCCGGTGATGGCGGCGACGACGAAGTTCCAGCCGCTCTATGTCGTCGATCTG
>CAJYRU010000193.1 GCA_913777295.1 uncultured Sphingomonas sp.
CGATTCACCGTCACGCTCCAGTTCCGCCCCAGCATGTCGACCGTTTCCCCATTCGCCTCCGGCGTCCCCACTTCCAGATCGGCCAGCCGGTTTTCGGCGACCCACATCGCGATCGCGCGCCGTTCGACGCCACGGGTCGAATCGATGTGCTGCTCGACCGCGCCGATCAGCCCTACCGTGGCGATCGCCAGTACCGCCAGCGCCACCATCGCCTCGATCAAAGAAAAGCCGGCTTCGGACAGTTCCTCCCCGCTTTGCGGAGAGGGGGACCATGCGCAGCATGGTGGAGGGGGGTGTCCACCCGCACAACCGTTGCGCTGCGAGGCAAGCCCCCACCACCATCCGCTGCGCGGACGGTCCCCGTCCCCAGGAATGGGGAGGATTTTCACTTCGTCACCTTTGTCGCGCGCGCGGTCACGCCGTCATATTGCACGCGCCATGTCTGGTCGCCGCCGGTCACCGTCGCGCCCAGCGGCTGGCCGGTGCCGTCGACCCCCAGGATCACCGGCGGCGCGGTGTCGAGCGCCATCACCATCCCGCCGGGCAGGGTGTGGAACGCCAGCGCATCGTCGGTGATCGGGGTCAGCCCCTTTGGGCCCACCCGCGCAAAGCCATAGCCGTGCGTGTCGGTGGTCAGCGCGATCAGCCGGTCGCCGAGCATCGCGTCGTCCGCCGCCGCCTGCAGCCGGACGGCAAGGCGGCGGGCCTCGGTCTCGACATTAGGCGCGCGGGTGGCGGCACCGATGCCGATGCTGACCGCACCCGCCGCCACGCCGATGATGGCGAGGACGATCAGCATTTCGATCAGGGTCATGCCGGATTGGGAGTGACCCTTCGTCATTCCCGCGTAGGCGGGAATCCATTGCCGCCGACCGTCGCGATAGAACCGCGGCGTCGGCGTATATGGACCCCCGCCTGTGCGGGGGTGACAAGTATTGCTGTTGATCAGCGCGCCGACCCGTCGATGTCGGCGTCGAGGCCTTCGCCGCCGGGCTTGCCGTCCTTGCCGAGCGATTTGATCGTGAAGCGGCCGCCGGTCGATTCATATACGTACGGGTTGCCCCACGGGTCCTGCGGCATCTGCGACAGATAGCCGTCGGGCGGATAGGCACCGGGGACCGGCGGCTGGGCCGGCTTTTCGACCAGCGCCTTCAGCCCCTGCGTCGTCGTCGGATAATCGCCATTGTCCAGCCGGTACATTTTCAGCGCGCCGGAAATCGATTTGATGTCGGTGCCGGCGGTGGTCACCCGCGCCTGATCGGGCCGGTTGATGACGTTGGGCACGATCAGCGCGGCGACCAGCGCGATGATCGCCAGGACGACGATCATTTCGACCAATGTCAGGCCGGCCTGGTTGTCGGGGACAGAAACCTTGCGGGCGGCGGGGTTCGCGGCCAAGGTGTCACGAAACTTTCGGAATAAGATGCGCATCCACGCCCCAATGCGTCCACACGATGAAGCCATTGTGACAATCGAACCTGCGCCCGCCGGTCCGGCCGCCGGCGTGTGGGCTGTCGCGGGCGGCGAAGCCATCTTAGTCGATGGGACGGTCGCGGCAACAACCTTGCTCGTGCCGTCCGAATCGGTCCTTCTGCTGTCGGTCGACCTGCCGTTGCCCAGCCGGGCCAAACGGCTGGCGGCCTTGCCCTTTGCCATCGAGGACCGGATCGCCGATCCGTTGGACGCGGTGCACCTCGCGCTGGGCGATGCGGCGGGTGAGCGGCGCTATGTCGTGGCGGTCGTCCGGCACGGGGTGATGGCCGAATGGATCGCCGTCGCCGAAGCCGCCGGGATCGGTACGGCAGCGTTCGTACCCGATGCGTTGGTGCTGCCGGTCCCGGTCGAGGGGTGGAGCGTCGAGGTGACGGGCAGCCGCGCGCTGGTCCGCGCCGCCGACGGCACCGGGTTCGCGCTGCCGCTCGCCATGCTGGTCGCGGCATGGGAGGCGGCGGGGCGGCCGAAGGTCGCGGCGTCGGGCGATCCCCTGCCCGAAGCGATGGCGGGCGGTGGCGTGGCCTTTCCGCCCGGCGCCCTTGCCGATCGGGTGGCGGCGGCACCGATCGACCTGCGACAGGGTGCTTATGCCCGGCGGCGCGCGGCATGGCCCAGCACGACGCGCAAGGTCGCGATGATCGTCGGGATCGCGGCGCTGGCGCATGGCGTGATCGCGGTGGCCGATACGCTGATGCTGCAACGCATCGCCGAGCGGCGACAGGACGCCCTGCAACAACTGGTCGCGACGACCGCGCCATCGGTACCGACCGGGGGGGACGATTTCATGGTGCGGGTCGCCGACCTGTTGCCGCGCCCGACCGGGACCAACCATTTCGTGCCGCTGTTGTCGCGGGTCGGGGGGGCACTCAGCCCAATCGGCCCCGTGCTGGTGGTGCGGACGATGACGTTCGAAGGAAATGCGCTGACCATCGAATGCGAATCGCCTGAAACCGGAATGGCAGACCGGGTCCGGGCCGCCTTGTCGGCGGCAGGGGTCGCGGCGCAGGTCGTGGCGGCCCCCGGCGGGACGCTTCGCATCATGGCGCGCGGCGCATGATCGTCCTGCTCAAGCGCAACGCCCGGATCGAAGCGGCGCTCGGCCGTTTCGACAGCTGGTGGCAGGGGCTGACCACGCGCGAGCGGGTGCTGGTCGGCACGCTGGCGGCGCTGCTGGGCGGGGTGGTGCTGGTATATGGCGTCGTGAAGCCGGTGCAGGCGGCGCGGGCGCAGGCGCGCGCCGACATTCGCCAGGCAGAGACGCTGATGGCGCGGGTGCGTGCCGCCGGACGGCTGGAGGCCGCACCACAGACGATCGCCGCCGGCCCGCCGCAGTCGGTCATCAGCTCGACCGCGGCGACCGCCGGGTTGCAGCCGACCATCGCCGAGGTGAATGGCGGCATCACCGCGACGCTGACCGACGCGCCCTATCCGGCGGTGATAACGTGGCTGAGTTCGGTCGCGTCGACCAGCACCATCGGGGTGCGGAAGGTGACAATGCAGCGGGCGACGACGTCGGGCCGGGTCAACGCGACCGTGGAGTTCCAGCCATGACCGACACGCTGCTCCACGCCGAACCGGTGCGCCTGCCCTATGGTTATGCGCGTAAGGGCGGTGTGCTGATCCGGCTGGGCAAGGCGGGCATGGAATGCGTCCACCGGGCGGACGCAACGCTGGACGCGATGCTGGAGGTACAGCGGGTCGCGCCCGGCATTCCGTTCGTGGCGCTGGACGACGGTGCGTTCGATGCGGCGTTGCAGGCGAGCTATGGCGGCAGCGCGTCGACCGCCGCCGACATCGAACTGGCCGAAACCGATCTGGCGGCGCTGGCCGACAGTGCGGCAGCGGTCGATGACCTGCTCGATGCGCGCGACGATTCGCCGGTCATCCGCCTCATCAACGCGCTGTTGCTGGAGGCGATCAAGGAGGGCGCGTCCGACGTCCATGTCGAGACGCAGGAAAAGCGCCTCGTCGTCCGGTTCCGCATCGACGGCGTGCTGCGCGACATCGTCGAGCCGCCGCGTGCGCTCGCCCCGCTGCTGGTCAGCCGGATCAAGGTGATGGCCAAGCTCGACATCGCCGAGCGCCGCACGCCGCAGGACGGGCGCGTCACGCTGCGCATCGGCGGGCATGACGTCGACGCGCGCGTGTCGACCATGCCGACCCAGCATGGCGAGCGGGTAGTGCTGCGCCTGCTGGAGCGTGGCGGCATGATGCTCGACCTCGCCGGCCTCGGCATGTCGGAGCGGGACGAGACGGTGTTCGCCCGGCTGCTGGAGCGGCCGCACGGGTTGCTGCTGGTCACCGGGCCTACGGGTTCGGGCAAGACCACCACGCTCTACACCGCGCTGACCCGGCTGAACGACCGTCGTCGCAATGTGATGACGGTCGAGGACCCGATCGAGTATGAGCTGGCCGGCATCGCCCAGACGCAGGTCAATCCGCGCACCGACATGACCTTTGCGCGGGGGCTGCGCGCGATCCTGCGGCAGGATCCCGATGTCATCATGGTCGGCGAGATCCGCGACCAGGAAACGGCACAGACGGCGGTGCGATCGTCGATGACCGGGCATTTCGTGCTGTCGACGCTGCACACCAATACCGCGATCGGATCGGTCACCCGGCTGATCGACATGGGGGTCGAGCGGTACCTGCTGGCGCCGATGCTGGTCGGGCTGGTTGCGCAGCGGCTGGTGCGGCGGCTGTGCGTCGAATGTCGCTGGCAGGACCGCGCGACCGAAGCCGACAGTGTCCTGCTGGGCGGGGCGATCAAGCCGGGCAAGAAATTGTGGCGCAAGGGCGGGTGCGAGGCGTGCCACCATGAGGGCTATCGCGGGCGCGCGGGCCTGTACGAGGTCGTCGCGGTGGACGACCGGCTGCAGGCGATGATTCACAACGGTGCGGCCGAGGCCGAGCTGGAACGTGCGGCGCGGGTGGATAATCCGGCGTTGCTCGACGATGGGGTGGCCAAGGTGCGGGCCGGGGTGACCACCGTCGAGGAGGTCGCGCGGGTCGTGCGGGACGAGGGGTGAGTTTCACCGCCCTTAACCCCACCCGTTTGGTTCGAGTAGCGATCGAGCGAAGTCGAGAGCGCGTATCGAGAACGGGGTTCCGCTGGGCGAGAGTTCTCGACGGACGCTTCTCGACAGGCTCGAAGCTGCTCGAACCGAACGGGTTTCCGGTGGGGATGGGTGGGGGGCTGCCATGACCGCCTACACCTACCGTGCCGCCAGCCGCACCGGCGCGACCATTAAGGGCGTCATCGAAGCCTCCAGCCCCGCCGCCGCCCGCGCGCTATTGCGCGAACGCGGCGAACTCCCGCTCTCGGTCGAGGAAGCCGCGGAAAAAGGGCCGAGGCTCGGCAGCATCCAGCTCCCCCGCCTGTTCCGGCGCGGGGTTTCGGCCAAGGCGCTGGCAACCCTGACCCGCCAGATCGCGACGCTGGTCGGATCGGACATTTCCATCGAGGAATCGCTGCGGATCGTCGCGGGGCAGGCGGACAATGCCGCGGTCAACGCGCTACTGCTCGACGTGCGTGCCGCGATCCTCGACGGACGCAGTTTCGCGCAGGGGCTGGGCCGCCACCCCAAGGCGTTTCCCGAATTCTACCGCGCGTCGGTGGCGGCGGGGGAACAGTCGGGGCGGCTGCCCGACGTCCTCAACCACCTCGCTAATTTCGTTGAGACGCGGCAGGCCAATGGGCAGAAGATGCAGCTGGCGCTGCTGTACCCGGCGTTGCTGGCGACGGTCAGCTTCGGCATGATGGTGCTGCTGATGGTCTATGTCGTGCCCGATATCGTGCGGGTGTTCGTGTCGCGCGGGGCGGAATTGCCGTTTCTGACGCGGGCGCTGATCGCGCTGTCGGCGTTCATCCAGAACTACGGGCTGTATGTCGCAATCGGCGGGCTGGTGCTGTTCCTGGTCGGGGCGCGGTGGTTGCGGGTGCCGGCCAATCGGTTGCGGGTCGACCGACGGCTGGCGACGCGCGCGCCGTTCCGCCGGTTCAGCCGCCAGCATAACGCCGCGCGCTTCGCCGGGAGCCTTGCGACGCTGGTCGGCAGCGCGGTGCCGCTGGTCGAGGCGCTGCACGCCGCCGCCGCCGTCACGCCCAACCGCTTCGTGCGCGACAAGGCGCTGACCGTCGCGGCGCGGGTGCGCGAGGGGCTGTCCTTGCGCGCGGCGATGGCGGAGGCGGAGATCTTCCCGTCGATGCTGGTCGCAATCGTCGCCTCGGGCGAGACGTCGGGGCGGCTGGCGCCGGCACTCGACCGCGCGTCGGGCGAACTGGAGCGGGAACTGGACGCATTGGTCGCGACGCTGGTCGCGCTGGTCGAGCCGATGGTGCTGCTGCTGATGGGTGGGCTGGTGCTGATGATGGTGCTGGCGATCCTGCTGCCGATCATCAACCTGAACAATCTGGTGCAGATTTAACGCCGTATCCTCGCGAAAGCGGAAATCCAGGGTTGCAGGCGCTACGGTTCGTGGCTCTGGACCCCCGTCTTCGCGGGGGTACGGTTCGCGTAGGCGACGGACGCGTGCTAACGCTGCCGTCCATCTCGTAACAAGGAAGCGCCATGACCGACCTCGCCCGCATCGTCGCCGAGGTGACGGAGGAGATCACCACCAACGCGGCCGAGATCGAGAAGGCGGCGGATGCCGGGCTGGACTATCCGCCCGACTGGTTCGGCATGGCGGTCGCGACGCCCGATGGCGGGCTGTTCCATGGCGGCTATTCGCACATCCGCTTTCCGATCCAGAGCATTGCCAAGGTGTTCGCATTGGAACTGGCGCTGGAGGCGTGTGGCGACAAGGTCTTCAAGCGGGTCGGACGCGAGCCGTCCGGCGATCCGTTCAATTCGATCGTCGACCTGGAACGCAACAAGGGGGTGCCGCGCAATCCCTTCATCAACGCCGGCGCCCTGGTGGTGTGCGACATATTGGTCGAGCATAAGGGCGACGATGCATCGGCGCGGGCGGTGGTCGAGTTCGTGCGGGCGCAGGCGGGGCTGAGCGAGATCATCCTGAACGACGATGTGCTGGAAAGCGGGCGCAAGGGCGGTGACCTGAACCGCGCGATGATGAGCTTCGCCAAGCATCACGGCAATCTGCACAGCGACATCGACGAGGTGATGGAAGCCTATGTCCATCAATGCGCGATCGAACTGAGTGCACAATCGCTGGCGAAGGCCGGGCTGTTCCTGACCCGCACCGCGCGCAACGGCGATGCGGAGGGGGACAAGCGGGCAAAGCGGACGCGGCGGTTGCTGTCGCTGATGACGACCAGCGGGCAATATGACGGATCGGGCGACTTTGCGTATCGCGTCGGGCTGCCGGCCAAGAGCGGGGTGGGGGGCGGCATCCTCGCCATCGTGCCGCAGGTCGCGTCGATCGCGGTGTGGTCGAACAATCTCGACCGGCATGGCAATTCGATTCTGGGGGTCAGGGCGCTGGAATTGCTGGCGGACAAGGCGGATTGGTCAGTGTTCGGGTAGGGACTGTCAGCACCTCTATCACTCCCCCTACCCGTTTGCTTCGAGTGGATGTTCGAGCTTGTTGAGAACAGTAATCAAGAAGGGGTTGCCGCAAAATAGGGCGTTCTCGACGGGCGCTTCTCGACAGGCTCGAAGCTGCTCGAACCAAACGGTGTGGGAGGGGAGTGGGGGAGGGGGTCAGTTACCTGACTGCGGCCCCAGCAGGTCCAGCACTGCCGCCGTCATCGCGATCGTGCCGGTCACGATCGCCGGTTCCGGCGCGACCCTGAACAGTGGCGAATGGTGCGACGGGATTGCCGGGCCACCATTCTTTGCCGCGACGATGTCCGCCATCGGCGTGCCCCCGACCGCGAAATAATAGCCCTTCACCTTGGAATCGGGCTGGACCAGATAGGCGAAGTCCTCCGCGCCCATGCCGGTCTGTTCGAACGGTACGACGTTCTTCGGCCCCAATGTCGTTGCCATCACTGCGTTCAGGCGGCGGGCGAGGGGGGCGTCGTTGATCGTGGTCGGCGTGCCCTCGATCACCTTCGCGGTCGGCATCTTGTCGGCGGGCATGCCGTTCAGCGTGCCGATGCCGGTGGTCACACGCTGGATGCCGTCGAGCAGTTGCTGGCGGGTCGCTTCGTCGTTGGCACGGACGGTGACCTGCAGCTTGGCCATGTCGCTGATGATGTTGTGCTTGAGGCCCGCATGGAACGACCCGACAGTGATGACGCCGGGGTCGAGCGGCTGGCGTTCGCGGCTGATGAGGCCCTGTAGCGCGATCACCAGCTGCGACGCCATGTACACCGGGTCCTTGCCGGCATGTGGGCTGGCCCCGTGCGCACCGATGCCGGGGACGTCGATATCGACCGAGTCCGACGACGAATATTGGATGCCCTCCGACGCGGAGACCATGCCCGCCGGCAATCCGGCTGCGACGTGGAAGGCGAGGGCATAGTCGGGTTTGGGAAAGCGGCTGTAGAGGCCATCGGCCATCATGGCCTTCGCCCCGCCGACACGTTCCTCGGCGGGTTGGACGATGAAGACGATCGTGCCCTTCCACCGGTCCTTGAGCACCGCTAGCCGGCGGGCGGTGCCGACCAGCGACGTGATATGCGTGTCATGACCGCAGGCGTGCATCACCGGTGCCTCGACCCCGTCGACGCCGACCTGCCGCACCTTGCTGGCATTGGGTAGCCCTGACTTCTCCTCCACCGGCAGGCCGTCCATGTCGGCGCGGACCAGCACGGTCGGACCCGCGCCGTTCTTCAGCACGCCGACGACCCCCGTTCCGCCGACGCCGGTGGTGACCTGCATTCCAGGCACCTTGCGCAGTTCGGTCGCCATGCGTTCGGCGGTCTTCACCTCCTTGAACGACAATTCGGGATTGCGGTGGAACCAGTCCCACATGCTGCCAAGCGACGCGCTATAATCCGCACGGACGGCGGGTGCCCAGTCGGGTTCGGCCATGGCGGGCGTCGCCGCCAGAAGGCAGGCGGCGGTGGCGATCAGTTTGCGCATGTCATGTCCCCTTTTCGGTGCGCAGGCTATCGGCTTTGACGAATGTGTCGAGTGGCAATGTTGCCGTCCCGTTCCGCGCCACCCATATTCGCATCCATGGCGATCATGATCCGCACCGACCTGTCCGAACCGGAAACCGGGCAGACCTTCATCCCCCATCGCCCGGCGCGCCCGGCGAAGGTGGATGCGGGCAAACGCTTCGTCATCAAGTCCGACTATGAACCCGCCGGCGACCAGCCGACCGCGATCGCCGAACTGGTTGCGGCGGCAAAGGCGGGGGACAAGGATCAGGTGCTGCTGGGCGTCACCGGCTCGGGCAAGACCTTCACCATGGCCAAGACGATCGAGGAATTGCAGCGCCCCGCGCTGATCCTCGCGCCGAACAAGATCCTCGCGGCGCAGCTCTACGGCGAAATGAAGTCATTCTTTCCCGACAATGCCGTAGAATATTTCGTCAGCTATTATGATTACTACCAGCCCGAAGCCTACGTGCCGCGGTCGGACACCTATATCGAAAAGGAAAGCTCGACCAACGAGGCGATCGACCGGATGCGGCATTCGGCCACACGGTCGCTGCTGGAGCGGGACGACGTCATCATCGTCGCGTCGGTGTCGTGCCTCTACGGTATCGGGTCGGTCGAAACCTATTCGGCGATGATCTTCGACCTGAAGAAGGGCGATGTCGTCGACCAGCGCGAGATCGTGCGCAAGCTGGTCGCGTTGCAGTACAAGCGCAACGACATGGCGTTCCAGCGCGGTAATTTTCGGGTGCGTGGCGACAGTCTCGAACTGTTTCCGTCGCACTATGAAGACAGTGCGTGGCGGATCACCTTTTTCGGTGACGATATCGAGGAGATCACCGAGTTCGATCCCCTGACCGGCAAGAAGATAGCGAATCTCAATTCGATCCGCGTCTATGCCAACTCGCACTATGTGACGCCGGGGCCGACGCTGAAACAGGCGGGCGAGGCGATCAAGCATGAGCTGGCCGAGCGGCTGAAGGAACTGGTGATGGAGGGCAAGCTGCTGGAGGCGCAGCGGCTGGAACAGCGCACCAATTTCGACCTTGAGATGATCGCCGCCACCGGTTCGTGCGCGGGGATCGAGAATTACAGCCGCTTCCTGACCGGGCGACTACCCGGTGAGCCGCCGCCCACGCTGTTCGAATATCTGCCCGAAAACGCGCTGCTGTTCGTCGATGAAAGCCACCAGACGATCGGCCAGATCAACGGCATGTCGCGGGGTGACCATCGCCGCAAGATCACGCTGGCCGAGTACGGTTTCCGTCTGCCTTCGGCGATCGACAACCGGCCGCTGCGCTTCAACGAATGGGACGCGATGCGGCCGCAGACGGTGTGCGTATCGGCGACGCCGGGCGGCTGGGAAATGGAGCAGACCGGCGGCGTGTTCAGCGAACAGGTCATTCGCCCGACCGGACTGATCGATCCGCCGATCACGATCCGGCCGGTCGAGGAACAGGTCGACGACCTGATCCACGAGGCGAAGGAAACGGCGAAGAACGGCTATCGCACGCTGGTCACCACGTTGACCAAGCGCATGGCCGAGGACCTGACCGAGTTCATGCACGAAGCCGGCCTCAAGGTCCGCTACATGCACTCGGACGTCGAGACGCTGGAGCGTATCGAGCTGATCCGCGACCTGCGCATGGGCGTGTACGACGTGCTGGTCGGCATCAACCTGTTGCGCGAAGGGTTGGACATTCCCGAATGCGGGCTGGTCGCGATCCTCGACGCGGACAAGGAAGGCTTCCTCCGGTCCGAAACCTCGCTGATCCAGACGATTGGCCGCGCGGCGCGCAACGTCGACGGGCGGGTGATCCTCTATGCCGACCGGATGACCGGCAGCATGGAGCGGGCGATCGCCGAAACCGA